>WQRL01000065.1 GCA_009786775.1 Oscillospiraceae bacterium | reverse complement strand
TTGTTGACAATCATTGCCGCCTGCGCACCGGTAAGCTCGCAGATCAGCTTTTCAATATGGGAGTGGCGGCTGCCGCGCTGTCCGGTATTAAAGTCGTATTCAAGGTTGCAATATCCTCCAAAAACCCCCGCTGCCGATGCATAAATTTCCATGCCCAGCGGCGCACGTCCCAAGTTTGTGTGCAACACTACACCTGTGGCGTTAACGAGGCCGCGCAAGCTGAGGGAAGCGTCAGCTTCCAATGCACTTAGCACGTGCTGCGCACATTCATCAAGTGAAGGTATTGCTCCAAGTGAGCCGCTTAACATACTATCGCGCAGACCCTGAACATAAGCGCGGGCGGCACGTTTTACACGTTCGGCGCTAAGGCCGTAAAAAAGTTTGTGCTCCAGTANGCTGTTTATATTTGGAAGTTCGCTAAAATGCACAATATTACTCCCTTCTCAGCGCCAATGGCGCCGTTCCCCATCCCAGTGAGTAATCTTGACATTGTCAAAATACTCAAGGATAATTTGTGTAACTTTCCGCGGCGTTTGAATATAATCCCTTGCCTCAGCAAGCAAAAATCCACCGCTTCCTGTATTTTCACGTAAAGTAGCCTCAGCATCATTTAATGCAGTGCGTGTAAAAAGCAGTGAGTCAGTGACCCACACCATCTCGCCCGTGCGTAGCAGCCACTGCAAAAATTCGCCCTGATAGGGGATTTTAAGCTCTGAAACCGCCTCGCTCCAAAGTGGTGGATTGAGCGGAGTTTGGGCATAATACTGCCTCACTGCGTCAATGACCCGCATTTGAGCATCTGTTAAAGCCGGCTGCCAGTCAATGGGCTTAATTGTTGATTCATCCTGCTTAAACAAACCTGTCCCATCAAGATATGAGAACAATGCGCGCCGCTGCTTTTGATCAATGTCTGAGAAATGAATCTGCGCAACCTCGCTTTTTGCTACATCAAAGCGCATCGGCCACTGCTTGAAGTACTCCTTAAACCACGAGTTAATCTCTTCACATATTTGCTCAAAGCGGCTTTTCGGATAAAAATACCTTTCAGAAATTGCAACTAACATGCCTTTTTCAATCATTGACTCTGAAAGTTCACGAGCCTCTTTCTCTGAAATGTGCAAAATAGAGGCAATGTCCTGCATTTCCCAAAAACGCACCTTCTTGGGGCAAGAGGCAAGAAGCATTCTCTCATGGTCGCCGCTGTGCAGTGCTTCAAGGCGGGTGACAGAATCTTTCAGATCGCGCCCTTTATGCCTATATGCAGTGGGTTCCACCACTGCACCGCCGCCGATTGTCACCATAGGTGAAAAGTGGCGCAGGACAACCCTGTCGCCGGGAAGTGTCGCAAGCGGTTCATCTAACTGAAGTTGAACAAAGCAGCTTTCGCCCGGCAAAAGTACATCCCTGCCCAGTAGTTTCACCCTTGCAATAGCTTCCATTGTTCCGTGATGGACATGAACCCTGCTGTTTTGCGTCATTTTTTGTGCGCTCTTGAGTAGCTCTAGGTATACATCAATCCGCTTGCTCTCACGCATGGCCCCCGGTGCCGAAAGCCAACTGCCGCGCTCTGCAAATTCTTTTTCTACATTTGCAAGGTTAACCGCGATGCGCTGCCCTGCAAAGGCTTCCTCCAGGCTTGCCCCGTGAAACTGAAGGGAGCGCACCCTGACCTGTTTTCCCGCGGGAAGCAGCTCCATGGTATCGCCGACCCGTATGACTCCGCCCCAGACAGCGCCTGTTACCACGGTGCCGAAGCCGGACTTTATAAATACCCTGTCAATGGCAAAGCGGCTGACTCCGGTTGAGGGGCGCTCCTTGGCATCTAAGCAGATCTGCTCAAGCATGCTGAGAAGCTCGGGGATTCCCTGTCCGGTTACTGAGGATACTTCGGACACCGGGGCATCGCAAAATGGGCTGTCCTGAAGAAATTCGGAAACGTCCTCACGGACAAGCTGCATCCATTCTTCATCAACCATGTCAACTTTTGTCAAAACCACAATGCCGCGGGTGACACCTAAGAGCTTAAGAATATCAAGATGTTCACGGGTTTGAGGCATTACCCCTTCATCAGCCGCAATTACAAGAAGGACTACATCCAGACATGTAGCTCCTACAAGCATTGTTCTGATGAACCTTTCATGTCCGGGAACATCCACAATACCTATTTGCTGCCCGTTGCTCAGCACGAGGGGGGCATACCCGAGTTCGATAGTTATTCCCCGTGAGATTTCTTCTTTTAGCCGCGACGTATGATGACCCGTCAGACGGTATATCAAACTTGTCTTTCCGTGATCAACATGACCTGCTGTGCCTAGGCAAATATTCTTCAAAAAAACGCCTCCTTTCATCTAACGCAGGTTTATATAGAGGCACATGGGTTTTTAATTTAATTTGGCGGGAACGTGTGCGAATCGAACACACCCAAGACGGCGTGAACCGCCTTGCATCGGATTTGAAGTCCGAGCCGGCCACCAGACCAGAAACGCTCCCATATATATGTTATAAATCTGTCGCATTATATCACACGGCTATAGCTTTTGCAAGCAAAAAGCGTCAAATGAAAATTGTTCAAACTTAGCGTGAGGCCTTTGTTTTTGAGCAGTTTTTAAGGAGATTCCATAGCCTGCAAAAGGCTACTGCAATAATCCCCAAATTCACTATGCCACCGGTTTCTCGGGTAGTTAAGTTCAATGGCAATATCCTTCCTTATTGTACCGGGCCTGCCACCCAGCACAATAATCCGGGTTCCTAAGAAAACAGCCTCTTCGACACTGTGGGTAACGAATACAACTGTCTTTTTTTCCCCAAGCCAGTAGTTTAAGAGCTCCTGCTGCATTTTAAGGCGGGTGTGCGCATCAAGGGCGCCAAAAGGTTCATCCATATAAAGGACATCGGGCCCTGTTGACAAAGCTCGTGCTATTGCAGCCCGTTGCCTCATTCCGCCGGAAAGCTCATGCGGGTAGCTGTTGCAAAACTCATCCAAGCCAAAGGAGTTCAGTAGCTGCCTTGCTCTGTGGTGGCGTTCCTTTTTGCTAACTCCGCCCAGTTCCAGGCTGAGGCTGACATTATCAAGCACGGTTCTCCAAGGCAGGAGCGAATATTCCTGAAAAACCATCTGAGCCTCACGGATTGGCTTTTTGATGGTATTTCCCAAGACCTTAATCATTCCGCCATCGGCAGAAATGAGCCCCGCCATTAGGTTTAGAAGAGTTGATTTACCACAACCGCTGCTGCCTAAAATACAGACAAACTCATGTGGCCTGATATCAAGGCATATCGCATCGAGAGCTTTTACAACCATACCTTTTTCGCCAAAAAATGTTTTGGAAACACTGCTGACCTCAATAGCATTAACAGCATCTGCAATATCCATGACACCACCTACTTCCCTTGAGTTTTCCACTTAAAGCAAAGATTGCCTATTACATGGCTGGCCGCATACAAAATAGCTCCTACGATGCTTATGCTAACCATACCTGAGATAACCACGTCAATGCGCATAACTTGGTAGGCGTGGGTAATCATAAATCCAAGTCCGGCAATACTGCCAGGAAGCATTTCAGCACCGACAAGCGTTTGCCACGCAGTGCCCAGTCCCACCTGCAAGCCTGTAAAAATTGTAGGCATGGCGTGAGGGATGTAAACCTTTGTTATTAGTGCAACGGGGCCTGCGCCCATGGAGCGCACAGCGTCAACATATGACTTGCGGACACTTTCAATCCCGAAGATTGTATTGTTTAAGATGGGAAAAAAAGCTCCCAAAAAGATGATTGCCAGCATGGAAATGCGCAGATTGTTCAAAATCAGAAAACTAGGGTGAGTTATAGCCACCCCGAGGATGGTTGCTGCACTGGTAATCCCAAACCATGCGAGCACCAATGGAACCCAGGCAATGGGGGGGATTGAGCGGAAAAAACTCAAAAAAGGAAGCAGCATCCGCTTGGCTACGCGGCTATACCCAATGATTATGCCGAGGGGTACAGCCACAAGCGCAGCAACGGTGTAGCCAAGCAAAACGCGGATGAGGCTTATGTAAGTGTTTCTCCAAATTGAGCCTATTCCTATGACATTTTCCATTGGGTTTAGCATAATGTCAAGTATATTGGAGATTGGCGGAAGTCTTAGCGGATTGTCAATTCCTATCGCGCGGCTGTGCCAAAATAGCAAAAACAGCATGGGCACAATTGCCGACAATAACGCCTTATAGATTATGCGCAAAACAATGTTATGCCTAAAGCGTGAGTGATGCCGGAGTATGTTGTTTTCCGGTGTCCTATCTGTTGCGCGCATTTTCGAAAACTGAAAGATCAAATAGTTCGTCCATAATTTCGCTTAAATCCCTGCCCTCAAATGCGCCGGAAATGGTGCCGTCAGCCTGCAAGACAGACAGAGTCAGCGCAGCGTGATCAAGCCAGCTTTGGGTGACATCTGTTGAAAATACAGTCATGGTGTTTATTGCAGCCTCTTCAAGCACTCCTGTCCAATCAGCGGAAATCCGCCCTGCCACATCTCTGTTGCCGTTTGCAAACTCGGCGCTTATTGTAAGTAGCTTGTAAAGATATTCTACAATCTCACGGTGCTCGTCTAAAGTGGCGTTTGTCGCTGAAAATACGCAGCAGGGGAAATCCGTCCAGCGTCCGCCGGGAGGCAGGTCTTTAAGGTCTATTATTAGATTGCCCACATCGTTGAGCACTGCCATTTCAGGAAATGGAGATGGCCCAATCCAAGCATCTACCTCACCGCTGTCAATCGCCGGGATTAAGTTTGCAAGGCCGCGCATATTGACCATCAAAATATCGGCAGTCAAATCCGTCGGATCTTCAGTAACGCTCAGCCCAAGCAACCTGCAAGATTCCATAAACAGTATTACCGCTGAATTGTTTGGCTGGTGATGCCCAATCCTCACAGGCAGTTCTTGCGCCTGTACAAAAGCGACAAACTCATCGAAGTTTTCAGCAGGCACCTCGTGGCTGGCAATAAGTCCGAAACCATCGACATGGACGGGGCCTAAAACCCTCATAGAAGCACCTTGGTCAATGCTTGACATAGGCAAGCCAATGGACTTAAAGCCCATATTCACATGACCCATTTCCATCATGGTTACAACCTCTCCGCCGGTTCCGGCGACAACGAGTTCAATGTTTGCACGTTCGTTGCCATCAACGATGAGGATATATCTCTCTCTTTCAATAACTTCTCTTAAATAAACGCCTCTGTCGGCGAAAGCATCACCCATTGACGCGGCAACGAGTATGGGCTCATGATGGTTGGAAAAGGTATAGCCTATAACCAAATCAGGCAAAGGCTGCGCTTCAGGGGCTTGCTCACCGGAGGGCTGCGAACAGCCTGCGAGTAAAAGTAACGTACACAGAGAAAGTAAAGCTGCGGTTAGTAGTTTCGATTTCATGTTGTGTCCTCTCTTTTATTCATTAAAGTTGTGAACTTCGCTTGCAAAGAATTATAGCATTAAAGCATTGAGAGGTATATGCAAAATGTGTTAAAATTATGTTAATATTGTATCAAATTTGTATCAGAATATACAATAAATTTATTGAAATATACGAAGTTGCGGTAGAGCTGCGGTTTACCGCCTTTCTCCGGGCCGGCTTCGCGTAGGAGGTACTTGAGCACAATGAGAGCCCCTGCATATGGAGCAAATATGCTCTCCATATGCAGGGGTCTGATGCTTTGCTCCTGCGCATTTTGCGGCAGGTTGCCCAATGCTAGGCTCTAACTATTCTTAGCCGTTTTCTGAATATGTTTCTGCGGGGAAGAAGAAGTCGTTTGTCGCTGCGATGACTGAGTCTGAGAACCACTCATTACCTCTGACATCCGGGAATGCACGCGGCTGAGGCGTGTTGGCTGCATAGAGCGCGGTGAGTGAATTTGCAGTGTCGATTCTGCCCAAGATACGGCTTACCACTGTGGCGACTTCGGCGCGGGTGATGTTTGCCCTTGGGTTAAATTCACCGGCAGCGTTACCCACCATAAGGTCTTCGCGGTAGACTGTGTACACATAGCCTCTGGCCCATGCGCTGATATCCGCCGCATCTGCAAATGGGGTGCTGCCCGCCTGGCGCACAGTCATTGTGCGTGCAAACAAGGCTGCAAATTCTTCTCTGGTGATTGTGTCGTTCGGGCGGAACCGGCCTTCAAAGCCTTGGACAAGGCCGGCATCATATGCCCATGCGATGTAGAAGTAATGCCAGTTACCTCGGTTTACATCAGAGAACACATTAAATGTGGCCATGCCTTCTGGCAAGGTGTTAACGCCCACTTCAAAGTCCAGAAGCTGGGTTCTGGTGAGCACTGCTGCGGCTTCCGCTCTTGTTATATTTGCTCCCGGGCGGAAGTTACCGGCTTGGTCGCCAATCATGAATAGGGGGCTGATGTTGCCAGGTGCGGATGGCTCATCAGGCTCAGGCTGCACGGCTGGAGGTTGTGCCACAACCTGTCCGGGCCCCGGGTCATGTCCCGGACCTGGGTCCGGGTCTGGATCCGGGTCTGGATCTGGGTCTGGGTCTGGATCCGGGTCTGGCACATCATCAATTGGAGGTTGTGCAATTGCCCTGGCTTGCGCTCCGCGCCCGCTTCCACGGGTTGAAAGGCGAAGGTCGGTGCCCTGCCTGTCCGGGATGCTGTCAGCGCCGGGTCCGCTGTACCAGACGTATACCGCTGCGTTGCTTATGTTAGTTACAGCTCTGACAACAAAGCGGTTGTCAGCATCTAAATCCAGGCCGTCCATTACATGGCCGGTCTGGCTGCTTGCTGTAATCCAGGTGGCTCCGTCGTCGGCAGAAACTTCAAAACGCAGTACTGTGCCTCCTGCGCGCGCAGGAGCCTGCCATGCGAGTGTCACTTGGTTTGAACCTGTTATTGTTGCTGTGAAGTCTGCCGGTGCTGATGCTGCCGGTGTGGCGCGCCCTTCCGTAGTCAATATTGCGCCCGTGATTTGCTGGCTACGCATCGCATCCATGCCCAACCCCTTGCTCTGAAAGCCACGGCCATATGACGGGTATTGACCGGCGATTAGAGGCATTACCACATTTGCATGTGCCGCAAAAGGAATAAATTCGGCATCTGCATTTGAAGGTCTTTGGACATCTACAAAGGTCAGCAGCCTGTTTGAGTGAGCCGGGTTATTTAAGTAATCTCCGGAAATTCCGTGATTTGCAAACCACTGTCTTATAAGCTCCCGAGAGCCCCACTCAGGACCATCCGGGCCTAAGACGATGTTGCCAAGCAAAATGTTTGCCTGTGTGTTTGCCGATGTGGCTCCGTCGCCCCCGGGTATTGCCGGCCCGTGGAACTCATCAGAGGGGCCGTGTGCATGAGCGCCTCCGATTATAGGCCTGCCGAAGTCAAACTCCAAGCGGGAGTGACCGGTGGTAGGCTCGTGGCCAACGCCGGTGGCAGTAATCCCGATGGCCTCAGGCCTTGTTATGAGCGCTGCCATATTGTCCGGGTTGTAAATGAGGAAGGTGGCGTCTCTGCTGGATCTCGGGTTTTCCGGCAGTGCGTTGCGCCGGGTGTTATCCAGTGAGTGGACGCCGCCCTGAGCATCAACAGGGGCACCCAGGAAGTTAACTCTGGCATCCCTGAGCATCCAGTGGCCGGGTGTGAGCAAGTAGCCGCCGTAGAAATTGAATATCCATCCGCGCACGGTGTCGTGCATTTCTGCATATCGTCCTACTGCTGCAACCGTCACAACACTGTCGGAGGCGTTAAAGCCCATGGCCTCGTGGTGCTCTTCCCATCTGACGGGAAACTCAGGGTTTATGTGGCCGGGTGCTTCTGACATATTTTCAGCCATTACAATGCCTGTAAAGCCCCATGCAGCTCCGGCGCGGCCTGTGTTTACATCTCCCCTTGTGTTGTGCCCGATGTTTTGGAAGGAGAGAAGCACTGCGCGGCCTATTGTGGATTGTATTGTCGTGCCCGGTCCAAATGCGCCTCTGGACGTGTAGAAGTCAAGTTCCCTTGCAAGAGGCCCGCTCAGCAGGAGAAAGAGCGAATAATCATCGCCTGAAGCCCATGCATAGTGGAAGAGTGAGTCATCTTCTATGCCGTCAATTATCGCTTCCACCGTAGCCAGTATAACCGGG
>WQRL01000064.1 GCA_009786775.1 Oscillospiraceae bacterium | reverse complement strand
GAACCCCTGCGCAAGGAGGACTACGAGGCTCTAGACTCAATTCCTGAAGATGTTCCAAAACTTGCAGTTATAAATAAATCCGACCTTCCCACAGCCCTTGATGATAAATCGCTCAGCGGACTTGAACTTGATTTTATAAACATTTCCGCCCAGACGGGAGAAGGCCTTGACAGGTTAGACGAAAAAATAAAGGAAATGTTCCCTCTTTTGGAAAAATTCCCTTCAGGCGAAATTATTACAAACCAGCGCCAGGCAGATGCCATCTCTAAAGCAAAAGACAGCGTAGCTCTGGCCATTGATGCGATAGCAGCCTTAGTAACCCCTGATGCGGTTGTCACAGACATTGAGGCCGCACTTTCTGCCCTTGGCGAAGTGACAGGCAAAACAATGCGCGAGGACGTAGTAACAAGAATTTTCGAACGCTTCTGTGTAGGAAAGTAACACAATGGCGACCGCGGTTATTGATTCAAACGACAATGATGGGGTTGCGAAATGGCTGGAGGGAGTATTGGGCAAAGCATAATTGAGTATTCCCGCAAATAAAACCGCAAAGGGGTAAAACATGCTATTATCAAAACTTGGGTGTATTTTGAAGAAGTCCTTTGAATTAGGAAGGATATAAATATCTCCCTCTTGCTTTTTGTTTCAAAATTGCGTAGAATAAAAATCTATTCTACGCAGTTTGTGCGTAGAATAAGCGGTTAATCTACGCAGATGATGCGAGGTATGTGATGAAAAAGTATATTCATGAGAGGCCGGATTGGCCAAATTTTAAGTTCGAGGAAGCCCAGTTGAGAAATCAAATCACCGGGTTGCACCAGGCGGCAGGAAAGTTATACGGGAAACTTGATGCGCTTGGATTTGGAGTGAAAGAGGAACTGTTGTTAAGCTCTGTGTCCGATGAGGTTGTCACTTCATCAGAAATAGAGGGTGAAAATATCAACAGGTCAAGTGTAAGGTCGTCGGTAGCAAAACGGCTTGGCCTTGACATTGCAGGACTCGTTGACATCCCTTACGACAAAAGTGCTGACGGCATAATAGACATTGCTCTTGACGCAACGCAAAACTACACTGTTCCGCTCACCGATGAGCGGATATTCGGATGGAATGCCGCATTATTCCCTACAGGCTTTAGCGGGCTGCGCAAAATCACTGTGGGTGATTACCGCAAAGAGGATATATCTGTATTATCAGGAGCGATTGGTAAAGAAAAAATACACTATGCTGCGCCACCGCCTGAACGTGTTCCTGGCGAGATGAAGGAGTTTTTGTTTTGGCTAGAAAATGACCAGCAACTTGATTTTTATGTAAAAGCAGCAGTTGCGCATCTTTGGTTTGAGTGCATCCATCCGTTTGACGATGGCAATGGCAGAATAGGGCGGGCAATTGCCGATATGCTTCTTGCAAGGGCGGAAGATAGCCCCAGTAGATATTACAGCCTCTCGTCCCAGTTGCTAAAGGAACGAAATGCGTACTATAAGGAACTTGAACTGGCCTCTGGCTATTCCGGCAGTACAACACGTTGGATAACATGGTTTCTGGGCTGCGTAAGCCATGCTGTCGAGGCGAGTGACCATAAACTTGAGGCAGCAAAACTTAAAGCTGGCATGTTTGAGAAAATCAGAAATGTTACAACCAACTCGCGGCAGCTTCTTATTATCAATGCTCTGATAGAAGGATTTGAGGGCAAGCTGACCACCTCGAAATGGGCAAAAATTTGCAAATGCTCACATGACACCGCTTTGCGTGACATTGAGGATTTAATTACAAAAAATATCTTACTCCGCTCTCCCGAAGGCGGGCGGAGCACATCGTACATGTTAGTGCTTAAATAGTCTGCAAATGTTACACACCCCCTGTTTTTCAAGCTATCCCAGCTCCTGCTTCTTATGTATCAAAAATTCTTTGCTTTTCCCATCCGCTCACCGATATCTGATACTGACGAGAACCCTTCGTCCTCGGCCATGGCGATGGACCCCTTCCTGATATATACTCCTATATACTTTTGATTCGCTTATATACTTTTATATACTTTGTGTCAACTCTGGATTTGTTTTGAGTTTCCCTCGAAAAAACGTACCTAAAATAGTTATGAAGGAACAAGGGCCAAACACAAATATTTCCTAAAGAAGTCAACATGCAGCGCACTCAAACGAATTTCCTTGGAAATCGTTTTTCACTTTTTCATTTCGAACAAAACTTGCGATTTCGGTGCCGGCTATTATATAATGGTTAACACCTGTCTGGTAATATGCCAAAGGAGAACGCCTATGATTATATACCATGGTAGCACAGTTTCAGTTGAGGCACCTAAGATACTGGAAAGTGAACGGATGCTTGACTTCGGCAGCGGGTTTTATACAACCTCGAATCTAAACCAAGCGATGCGGTGGACTATGCGTGTTGCAGAGAGGCAAAAGACCAATACACGTATTGTGACAGAATATCAATTTGATTATGATGCTGCCAAAGCCAAGGTTGACATAATTGAGTTTACAGAACCAAACGAAGCATGGCTGGATTTCGTCAGCGCAAACCGGCTTGGCCAAACAGTTGCGCAGCCTTATGATATAGTAATTGGGCCTGTTGCAAATGATCAAGTTTACACGACGGTTTTACTTTATGAACAAGGAATTCTTGATAAGGAAACAGCGGTAAAGCAGCTCAAAGTTCAAGAGCTTTTTGATCAAATACTTTTCCATACTGAACGATCACTAAGTTACTGTCATTATCTGGGGCACGAAATTATCGGAGGTGGCTAATGGACAAAAATAAATTTGCAGCAATTTTGCCAATTTTGGTTGGCGCACTTGCTAATAAAATAATCGTCGAGACCGGTGATAGCGAAGATGCCGCATTTGAGAAGCTGTACAATTCTGATTTGTACGCACAGCTTGAGCGCGAGCCAACTAAAGTTTGGACTTATAGCGTCCCACTTCTTTATGAGTTATATTCAGCTGAAATTGCCACAGGAAAACTTGAACTGCCCGAATACTAGGAGGAACCGAGTATGCCTGAAATAGTAAAATTCAAAGCCTTCTGTCTTGAGCGTTATAAGTACGAACACGGCCTGAACGGCAGAGAAACTTTTCTGTTGTTTAAGCAGTACGGGGTATTTGATTACATCGGCTCGTTTTACGATGTTCTCCACTGCTATGGCGATAAGTATATAGTTGAGGACATTGACCGCTTCATTGAGGTCAGGCGTGCCACCTAAGGTTGCAGTATTTTTATTTTTGAGGGAGGGATACCGTGAACCAAAAGGATTTGTTAAATGAGCTCAGCGAAGATTCATCGCTGGATCATGTTCAGGAGTATATTGGCAAGGTCGTTGAGCTGCGTGGCTTTGCAAATCAGCCGATTCAAGAAACAATGTTATTACTGCTTGAAGAAACTGGCGAGCTTGCCAAGTCCATTAGAAAAACTGCAACAAAAATGTCTGTCGATGTGGACAAGATGTATAATTATGACACGGTAGAAAGTGAAGTTGCTGATGTTTTTTTCGTTCTGGCGGCAATATGCAACCAGATGAACATAAACTTGCTGAGCGCACTCAAGGAAAAAGAAAAGGCTAATTGCGAGCGAAACTGGAGCTTCGATAGATAACATCGGTCACGGAGCGCTCCCGCCATTTGGCATATTTTGACCTGCGCAGAGAATACGGAGAGAAATTTGATGGACAACACTAAACTTAATGCCGCACTAGATTATTTGACGCAAAACCCCGTGGCTCACATGGATATGATTGTGCCAATACGCAGGGGCACTGCTGATATTCTATATTCTAATGAGCTGGGCGTATGCCTGATTGAAACGATAAGCGGCAGTTATATGACAAGCGCATCAAACGCCGAAATTGCTATAAAGTTGCTAAAACTGCTGCCTGACGAGGGGCTTTTTGTGTTTCATCAAGAATTTATTCTTGATGCCGCCAAGAGCAAACTAAACTACGGCACATTCCTAGAAAATTACCAAGCCGTTTATTTGGGCCGTGACCCCCTGCCGGTTTCTGAAATAATTTCAATTCGACCCCTTGATGAAAGCTATTTTGATACTGTTTGCGTAAATTACGGTGCGGATGTCGGCAATGAATACATCCATAAACTTATAAAGAGCGGAGAAATCTTCGGAGGTTTTGCCGGCTCAGATTTAGCTGGCTTTGCGGGCATTCACGAAGAGGGTTCTATCGGCTTGCTCAATGTCCTTGATGAGCACCAGAACAAAGGGTATGGCAAAGCTCTGGTCAGCCACATGACAAATCACCAACTGGCGAAGGGTATTGTACCCTTCGCTCAAATTGACAAAAGTAATGAGCCTTCATTGGCTGTTTTCAAAAATTCGGGCTTTTCAATATCTGAGGAGCTGCTGTACTGGTTATTTTAGCGTTACTTCCTGCGCTGCCCCTCCCTAATCAGCCCAATCCACAAAATGGGTTTCATCGTGCAGGCCTAAGACAAACAGCGGGAAGCATCCACCTCTCATGCTTTCGTTTACAAACATTCTTTTTATCTCGCCGCTTTCATCAAGGAATGTGATGCCAAAGCGTGGGATAAGATAGTGGAGAAAACTCACATTTAGAGCAACCGCTTCACCCGGGTTTAGCTCCGCAATAGTATGCAGTACTTCCCGTGTATAAAAACTCAGTTCCTCGCCTTCTTCGCTGAGCCCGAGCGCCAAAAAACGTACATCCCTCATGGTTTCAACTGCCCAAAGTATGAGGGTGTGGCTGTCAAACTCTACCTCTTGTGACACTTGCCACACAGGGTAGAGCGTGTCGCCATGCTCAAAAGCCGTCAGGTTATGCCTTATTTGAATATCAGTAAAAAAGTGCTCATCGCCCTCTATTTCATTCCACTCGCGTACAAATAGCGGCGGAATCTGTGTGCGCAGATCCTCTCCCACATAGTGCTCTCCGCAGTGACATAATTCCTGCTCACCCTGCTCAAAATCAAGACCCAAAAGCTCGCGTACACCAAGGGTTTCGCCTGAGCCACCGAGAAATGTGCGCAGTGCGCCTTCCAAGCCTAGCGGATTTTCCTCCATCCACCACGGGATTTCGCCAAGCATCCACGTATTACCCCCGCTAATGCCAATTACCAAGAGAGTACGTGCGTCATTCCATCCGCTATGGTGCCCTACCCAGCCTGTATCATCGGGCGCAAATGTACCCCAGCGCAGTGTTTCTGTTTCAGTGTCATCTGTGAGCAGCATGAAATCAAGCCGCCACAGCTGCAGAGTGTGCGGGAGAACATAATCAAATTCAGCTTCCAGTTCCAATGTGTTTATACGTGTGTCAATAAAGCTGGCAGGGCGGATTTCCACAAGTGTAGATGGATCGTCCGGCCCGAAAATACCCACGCTTGTATTTTGCGCCAAGTGCTGAATATGCTGATTTGCAAGACTTTGAATCTCTGCGGGAATATCTTCGTGGGTGGGGTCAGTGGCACCAGGGGCATTTTCCAAGCTATCCGTGCCGCCCCCAGTTCCGCTTCCGTCAACAATGCCGCCTGCTTCGCTGTAGATCCCGCCGTTATTTACATCAGCCGCACTGTCCCCAGCATTTCCACCGCCAGCCGCACCGCCTCCGGCACCCACAGCACAGGCTGCCAGAAGAGCTGTCGTCAATAGGGCTGCTGAAATAATTATAGCCCGCCTTGTATGATTTTTACTTTTCATAATTGCAGTAAGCCTCTCCTTTATAGCCCTTTTCTCTGAACACATGGTTGTGGACAAAACAAGCATGGGAACTTTTTTCTCCCCTGCGACAGCTATGAGCGTTTCGCCATAGTGCTGCTTGTCATTTATGTCCATGCCGCCGATAACTGCTTCATCACATGCCAGTTCACATGCGCGGTCTATCTGCCTCTTGGCAATCCAAACAATTGGGTTAAACCAGTGGATGGCACAGGCCAGAAGTGAAAACCATTTAACCGCTATGTCAAAACGCCGCATATGTGCCAGTTCGTGGAGTAAAATACCCTCCAGTTGCCCGCTTGTATATTCACGCTCAGGCAGCACAATTGTGGGTTTAATCAGTCCAATTAACATAGGTGTCGCCGCAAATGAGCTTCTCATGAGCCTCGGAGTACGCCTGCCTTTGGAGAGCTTTAGCAGCATTTCCAGTTCAAGTTCCTGTGGCGGGCTGTAACCCCGGCGCAGTTTTTTTGTAAAAATTACATAGCCAACGAGGCTATAGAGCACGATGAGCGACACCGCCCACGGATATATAAGCATAAATACAGTACTTAACACCGCAGCCCCCGCCGGCGGGAGTTCGGGTGGCTGGATGAAATCAGGCCTAACCGTCCGGACAGCATTTTCCGAAGTAATATTGTTTGCCGCAGCGTATACCTGCCACGGCAAATCGGCCAGTTCAAGCATCCGCACAGTTTCTTCTTCAACAGATATCACATGGCGTTCCACCACGCTATGGACAGGCATCACGTTTGGCGCAGTGTCGGGCAGCACCACTATCCGCGAAATGGGCACTAGCAGAGCAGCCAGTGCCACCAGCCAAAAGCAATACTGCGCCCACTTAGGCAACCTATGCCGGATAACAGGTTTGAGCGCCAGCAGCAACAGGCACAGCAGGCTTCCCGTAATAGTCATTATGATAACTGTGCGGACAAGTTCACTTAGAAATGAAGGAATCATCTGTCTTCCCTCCCATCCATGGTGAAAAAGGCCTTTAACTCGTCAATATCGCTCTCATCCAGATGCCCGTTCTGGCACAGTGCCGCAACAAAATTCTTGGCACTTCCATCAAAGAGCTTATTTATAAAACTCTGGCCTTCGGTTTTGAGATATTCCTCTTTGCTGACATTTGGGCTGTACATTGTCACATAATTATCTTCTGCGCTTATGATGCCCTTGTCGCGCAAGCGCAGCACCAAGGTCTGAATTGTCGATTTCTTCCAACCCGTTATGCGCTGAAGCTCTGAACGTATCTCGGCAAATGGCATAGGCCGCCCTTCGCGCCATAGTATGCGCATCACCTCAAGTTCTGAATCCGCTATTTTCATAATAGTTGACGCCCCCTCTATCTGTATGCTGACAGCGATGGTTTACACTTGTAGTCTAAAGTATCACATTTGTAACTCACATGTCAAGGAAAATTTCTGTTCCAACGGGTGCTTCCAAAGCCTAGAGCCGCACAGGGTAAGCCTGCCGGCGGGCGAGGTCTACGCAAATAAACGAAAGTACGGCTCATTTCAGAGGCTCGCGAACTCGCTTTGCTCAAACACGCTCGCCTTTGCCTGAAATTTCGCCTACTTTCGCTAATTTGCTCCGCCATTCGCCCACCGGCAGGCTTACCCTGTACGGCTCTAGGCTTTGGAACATTTCCCTGCACTAAAAATTTCCCTGTTGACAAATCAAACTTAACCTGATATATTGTACATATCCAATAAGTACACTTATGTGAAGTCGAAAGGCAATGGGGTAAAAACTGTGGATATTATTATTAGCAGCAACACTGGCAAACCAATTTATGAGCAGATCACTTCGCAGATTAAGGCGATGATTATGAATGGGGAGCTTCAGACAGGCGCACCGCTCCCCTCGATGCGTGCACTGGCGAAATCCACACATGTCAGCGTCATCACCGTTCAGACTGCTTACGAGCACCTCCAGCGCGATGGTTTCATCGAAACTACTGTCGGCCGCGGTAGTTTTGTATCGGCGCAAAATAAAGACTTTGTGCAGGAGGAGCAGCAACGCCGGGCTGAGGAGCACTTGCAAGAGGCAGCGGAGATTGGCAGGACTTATGACATTCCTGTGGAGATTCTTGTGGACATGCTCCGGTTATTTTATGAAGGAGAAGAATAAGATATGAATTTAACATTAGACGTTCAAGGCTTGAACAAGCATTACAGCAACTCAGATTTTTGTCTAAAAGATGTTTCATTTTCCGTGCAGAGCGGGACGATAATGGGCTTTGTGGGAGAAAACGGCGCAGGAAAGACCACAACTATAGGCTGCATTTCAAACACTCTTTTAAGAGATAGCGGCAATGTCAAAATTTTTGGAAAAGAAATGACCGATAGCAGCACCGACATCCGTGAAGATATCGGAGTTGTCTACGACACCAACAGCTTCCCCGAGCATTTGACCCCACAGAAAATTGCTTCCGCAATGCGCCATGTTTACGCCAGATGGGACGATGAACTGTTCAAGGAATATTTAAGGAAGTTCAAACTTTCTGAAAAAAAGAAAATCAAGGCATTTTCTCGCGGCATGACAATGAAGCTGGCTG
>WQRL01000063.1 GCA_009786775.1 Oscillospiraceae bacterium | reverse complement strand
CGGAATTCGCTGCCACGGACTTTTATCACCCAAGGGTTGCAATGCTTGTCGGTATATTCCTTGTCGTATGAATAGGGTCTTATGCGTGTTATCTTGCCGTCTGTGGACTCGACAAGGCTAGGGCCGCCGCTTTCGGGGCCGATTAGGCTAAAACCTTTTATTGTCTGGGAATCAGGGCAGAAATTTTTCTTCATTAAGTTCTCCTAAATATGAGAGGAATAATCAATCCGTTATGGCGTAGGCTCTTACAGGGCTGCCGTCGCCTTTTTCAAATTTTAAGGGCACAGCGCTGAAATAAAAGCGCTTGCCAATAAGTGGCTTTAAGTTAATAAGCGACTCAATTATGCTCAGGCCGCGGCCAAGAAGATCGCGGTGAATTGAGCCGCCGTAGTCTATGGAGGGCAGATCCATGCCGATTCCATTTGCGCCAAGCTTTGTCAGGAGTTCCCCTGTGTTGGGGTGAAACTCGGGATATTCAAAGTACTCCGTGGTGCCGGCCTTGTCCTCCCAGCCGGTATGGAAAATAATTATATCTCCGGGGCGTATTAAGGCTTTGCTGGATTCAAATAGCTCAGAAAAGTCAAGCACCACATCGGCTCTGACGTTGGGGACATCCAAACAAACCGCCTGGCCGCAGTACTTGGAGAGGTCGATTTCGGCGGTGGATTTCCCGCCCTCAATGAAATGCAGAGGCACGTCCACATGTGTACCCAAGTGAGAGCTAAACTGTGGATAGGATACCTGAACATTGTGCTGCGCATGGTTAGCTATGCTCTCCCATTTCATATAGGGGTCATTTGCAGGGAGAAACGGCAGGGTTTTCTCGCTTAGTGTTATTGATAAGTCGTGTATCATAGGGCCCCCTCAAAGATACTGCGGATGAGTTCTTTGCTGGCGGCACCTGAATGTACTTGCACCTCATCTACGAAATATGCAGGGACGAGGTTGTAGTCATAGTTGTCAGAAATGTCAGGCCTTAGCTTTTCGTCAATTTCTTCAATGTTTAGAGCCCTATACTCAGGCTTCTCCTCATAAAGTTCATCCATCCACTTCAAAGCCTGCTTGCAGTATGGGCAGCGTGCGAGAACAAACATTTTGATATTTTTCATAAGTATCTCCTTTAGTATATTTTTTTCCTGTTAAATGCCGAGGGGACTAATCTGTAGGCTTCTTTCTTGTCCATTTTCGTCATATACCTGGTGGCGATTTGCTCGCCGCATTCAGGGCAGAAAATTGCGCCGTGATACTTAGAGAAGTCAATGGAACCGTCGATTATGCGGTCATTGTACATTTTTACAAAATTGCTCTCGCCGACTTTTTGATAGTTGGCGATGAAGCATTTGCAGTGGGCGCAGGTGACCTCAAGAATATGGCTGCCCCTGATTTTCTTGCAGTTTGGATTCTTGTAAATGTCCATGGCCGCTTGCTATTCAAATAGCTCTGCAGCTTCTTTGTGCGCCTTGATTATCTCTATGCCGTGCGGGCAATGCCTTTCGCATTCACCGCATTCGGTGCACTGGCTGGATTTGGCGGGGATGCCGCCGAATAGGGCCTCTGTAACCATCTCGTAGCTCCGCTTTGTGCTGGGGAAGCTGCGGTATAGGGTATATTCGTTTACAAGGCCTATGATTGCAGGGGTATTGATATTCTGTGGGCAGCAGTCCAGGCAGTACTTGCATTTTGTGCAGGGGATGGTGGGGATTTTTTCTTTTTCGGCCATAGCTTTTGAGATGACAGCCATCTCATCATCAGACAGCGGGCCTGTTGTGTCGGCGATGTTTATGTTGTCCTCAACTTGATCTAAATCGGACATGCCTGAGAGTACGGACACTACTCCTTCAAGGTGCAATGCGAAGCGGAGTGCCCAAGAAGCAACGCTTGCGCTGGAGTTTGCCTGCTTGAAAACACCGGCTACCTCTGGTGTGAAATTTGCCAAAGCACCGCCCTTTATGGGTGTCATAACTATAATACCCACATCGTGCGCCAAAGCCGCTGCATGCTGCCCCTTGCCGAGAGCCTCCCAGTCGAGGTAGTTAATGGGGAGCTGTATGATATCTAAATGCTCAGAATGCTCACCAAGCACACGGTTTAGAGTGTCGGTGTCGCCGTGGTAGCTAAAGCCTATGTTCTTGGCCTTACCTGACTCTTTGAGGCTGCGCAGATAGTCCCAGACCTTCATCTTGTTCATCATTTCTATCTTGTCGGGGCCGATGCCGTGGAGGAAGTACAGGTCGAAGTGGTCAAGGCCTGTGCGGTCAAACTGAGTTTGTGTTTTCTCACGCATTTCATCCAGTGTCATTTCCTGCCAGAGCGGGAGTTTAGTGGTTACTTGGAATTTATCGCGGTCGTGGCGCTCCGTCAAGGCTTTGCGGATTGCGATTTCCGAGTTGCCGCCGTGGTACATAAAGGCGGTGTCGAAGTAGGTGAAGCCGCGCTCAAGAAATTTGTCGGCCATTTTGTTCGTCAGCTCATAGTCAATGTCAGCATTGCCCTTGCCCGCAATTGTGGGCAATCTCATAAAGCCGAAGCCTAGCTTCTTTATTGGTGCTCCAAAGTAATTTTTCATTTCGACTCTTCTCCTAATCTTGTGTTTGTTTCGGTACTTGCCTTTATTTTTGTGCTGTGGCGTGATTTACATGATTTAACAGTATCTCGCGTTTATTTTCAAGCTCTCCGTCAATCACCATGTCTAGCAAGGTGCTGAGAGTTTTGCCTATCTCTGCGCCCTCCGGGATGCCGGCGGCAATTAGATCCCTGCCGTCAACGGCGAGGTCTTTAAGGGAGAAACACTGCTGCTGCAAGAATATTTCGTCTATAAGCTCCGATGCTTTAGCCAGCTTCTCAAGACGCTCATGCCTGCGCGGCACGTTCGGTGCGATTAAATCTGCTTGAGCCATTATATCGGCTTTTTTCACTTGAATCAACCTTCGCAAGTTTTCTTCGCCTATGAGGTTTAGCCAACGGCGCAGGCTCTTATGTGTCAGGGTTATCTCTGCATCGTGGTGTTTAACAAGGGTTGTGACGGTTCCGATTGTGGAATTGTCGTATTTTAGGCTCAGAAGAATTTTTCGGGACATTTCTTCGCTTACAGCTTGGTGGCCGTGAAAATGGCCTTTTCCCCCACTGTAAGTATAGCAGTTTGGTTTGCCGATGTCATGCAAAAGCATTGTCAGGCGCAAAATTATGTCCTCAGGGGCATGCGTTACGCTCTTTACTGTGTGCCCCCAGACGTCAAGGTTATGGTAGGGGGTGTTTTGCTCAAATCCAATCATGGGGAGTATTTCAGGGATGATTACTGCCAGGACGGTGCTGTATTCGGTTAGCACTGTGCCGGCATATGCCCCCGTGAGCAGTAAATTGAGCTCGGCAGCAATCCGCTCGGCGGAGATATTTTTCAGTAGCTGCCTATTGCCTGCGATGGCGGTTGCGGTTTCGGGTTCGATTTGAAAGCCAAGAACAGAGGCAAATCTTAGTGCACGCATAATCCTCAGGGCATCCTCTTCAAAGCGTTTCACAGGGTCTCCGACACAGCGAATGGTCTTGCTTTTTATGTCTTCAATTCCGCCGAAGCAGTCTGTAATGCCCGTTTGGGGGTGAAGCGCTAGGGCGTTAACTGTGAAGTCCCTGCGTGCCAAGTCCTGTTCCAGATTTCGGACAAATTCAACGCGGTCAGGCCGGCGGTTGTCGAGATAGGGGCCGTCTGTCCGAAATGTTGTTATCTCGTAGTTTCTGCCATTTAATCTAAGGGTTATTGTACCATGTTTTAGGCCGGTTTCAAAGATGCGTTTGCTTTCAAATGCGGCGGCGGTCTGCCCGGGCAGCGCAGATGTGCAGATGTCCCAGTCCTTGGGGGTTTTGCCCATAACTATATCACGGACACAGCCTCCTACTGCGTAGGCTTCATGGCCGTGCGTCTCAAGGGTTTCAATTATATATTCTACGTCTTCCGGGATTTTCATATCGCTGCCTCGTTTTCATTAGTGCAGATAGTATACTATAGCTTTATTTTGAAAACCAGATAAAAATGCGTAAGGGTGTGGGGGCTTAGAGATATCTAAACTATCAGTCTAAACCATCCGTCGGACACGGGTGATGCTCTGTGAAAAAGCGGGGCGGCCTTCGTCAGTCACGTCTACCTTGGCGGAGGCTTGGAGTTCTTGCGAAATTTGTGTTCCAGGACTGCGGCCGCCCCACTTTCCCCCAGAGCAACACCCATGTCCGACTGGTCTGTGCGCACTGCACCGCCTAATATGCAGTCAGAGGTTTAGCAAGAAAGGATCTGGGGCAAGTAAATAGACAGGGTGTTGCGAATTTAAGCAACTTCCCTGTCAAATCACAAGAATAATCACCCATTTGTAACGTTCTTGCCTTTTACCTGCCTTTTGTCTCTTAATTTTGCTTGTATTGCAGGCGAGCATATGATATTATGCGTGTATGCGAGGCCATAATGAGTGTCGCAGCGACCGTGGGGTGTCTCACCACCACACGGCGAATGTAGGGTCTACCTTAAAGAAACTGCCTACAAACACGGAAATATCCGCCACTACGACGGTATCAGTATACCCATTTATCACAGGGTTTTCAAGGCTGAGTTTGTTGCGGTGTTTGGTTTTGTTTGCCGTGTACAAACGCTGAAATTAAAATTTTAGTGCGTAGGCAAGGCATTTTTGCCCCTGCGCACTTTTATTTATGGCCTCCTATTATACTTCTGCACAGGCGCGAAATGCCCGCTTTTCCAATGCGAAATGCCGGAGGTGTGACCGCTGTGACAAAGAATTTTAGGAGGATTTGATACGTTGAAGAAAAGGATTATTGGCATTTTACTTGCACTGGTTATCATTAGTTCGTTTGTTGCGCCTACGGGTGTGATGGCTGCTACAACGGAGCTTGTGACTATGCGCGTCGGCGAGGTCTGGGAGTTTCGCAATACCTCTGACAGGACACAGCGGTTGACAATTATAGGGGATAATTCCGCGTCCATTGACTTTATAGTATATAACGATACGGGTCGTGCTGTTAGGCAAAATTCTTCTGGCACCGGCAGAGGCAGAAACTCATCTCTTGCGCATTTTGTGCAACAAAATATATCACGTGACGGCAAGTTGGTTATCGAATTGCGTGAGGGTAGCGCAATTACAGCAGAAATAAATTTAGATGTTTTTGTAGTGCAAAGATTGCAAACGCCTGTTTTTTATGTGGAGATTATTGGCCCAGGTGCTTCTGCAGGGTTTACTAACAGGACTGAGCATACGGCTCGTATAGACTGGATACTTTTGGGGGCCAGCATTCCCGGCGGCAGGATGGAGAGATATGAGATATTTAGTCCAAGCGGCGACAGGCATAGCGGAGGCACCGCCATTGCTCGTAGGCCGACACTTCTACCGGGTTATAGGCTAGTCCTTACGGCACCCTCCGGAGCCTCGGCAAGGAGTGCGGAGCTTTGGGGCGATCACGCTGCCTTCACCGATCAACCTTATCGCCTTACCATTGACGGGCAACGAAGTTTTCCGCCGGGCATGGGACAGGATTTGCCTCCTGCTGTGCAACCACCTACAAATAACGAGAACATAACCCTA
This sequence comes from Oscillospiraceae bacterium, assembly GCA_009786775.1. Classification (GTDB taxonomy): domain Bacteria; phylum Bacillota; class Clostridia; order Oscillospirales; family Oscillospiraceae; genus WRMH01. The sequence continues at coordinate 2,777 of WQRL01000063.1, read as the reverse complement.
AATGACATCGCCGGATTTTCGCCCGCAGCCAGGCAGATGTTTAATATGATAATAAGGACAAACCATAGCACGAGGCCTTTTGGAAACTACACCCGTGCAATTGAGCTTACAAGAGGAAGTCAAAGCGGCAATAATGTGAGAATGCAATATGCCTATGTTCGCACATTGGAAGCGTTGCTTGACGGACGCAGCAATACCCACTTAGAGCGGCATGATGCTATGAGAGATGCTTGGATAGGCATGATTCCAGCACTCGGCAAAGTTTACTCAGCGTGGAAAATTGTTGCAGGGTTGAGCGGCGGGCTCAGTCCGGATATGCAGCTTGCGGCCGAACAGCTGACAATGCTGTGGATGATTCACGATAACACTACTGACTCAAACCTGCAAGCAGCAGTGCGGTCAGTAATATACAATAGGCTAAATGATGAATTCATCTATCTTTATGGAGTCGTCGCAACCTTAGATGCAGGCGAAAAAATATTACATGAAGCAATATCAAAGGGAATAGATGCGTTTGCCGGGATAAAAGGAATTGGCACTTTGGTAAAGGTTCCTTTGGTATTAAACCGTATGGGTTCGGATTCCGCTGACCGCATCTTTGCCCAAGAGGGAATAATTCAGGCTTTGCGCGGTGCATATGGGCAAATAATAACCCAAGGCCGCACAAATAATCAGTACTCTGAAGCGGCGCTGCTCACGGCACACAACTTGTTTATGGTGATAAATTACTTGCTCGGGGAGCAGCATTTGTGGGCGACATCATTACATGATACACACAGACTGCTTGGAGGTCTTAACCAAGACGCGAGACTTCACGAAGAAGCGAGGCAAATATCATGGAGCAGCGCACCTGCGTGGTATCCATATGCCTACTTTGCCGGTCGCGACAGGCCCTCGCTTGATGAGATGGGCAGGGTTCAAGGTGCGACTGTCGCCTCTCACGACCCCTCGGGTTGGGCGAGGGAGCAAGTGAGAGCCGCGATTGATTTAGGAATAGTGCCCCAAAATTTGAGGTCATATTACACCCAAGCCATAACCCGCGCAGAGTTTGCGGCACTTGCTGTGGCATTTTATGAAAGACAGCGTGGCACAATCACGGGCCGTGTTGTGTTTGCGGACACAAGCGATGTAAATGTACAAAAGGCTGCACACATTGGCGTGCTGCAAGGGGTGGGCAACAATAACTTCGATCCAAACAGAAACCTGACCAGAGCCGAAGCTGCGGTAATGCTCGTCAACTTAGCAAACGCTGTCGGAAATCCTCTGCCAAGAAGTACACCGAACTTCTTAGATTACCGCATGTTCCCGAGTTGGGCGGTTGATGCTATCGGACAGGTGCAAGCAGCAGGAATTATGACAGGCTCATCCGGATATACAATAGATGGTCAGTCGGGATTTATGTTTGGCTCTTCGGCTGACTACACAAGAGAGCAAAGCATAGTCACAATGATGCGGCTGCTTGACCTTGTTTAGTAGGCTGTTTTAGGATTTGCATAGCGCATAAATGAATCCGCAACAAACGCTGTACCGAATTCCCGCGACAGGGGTTTCGGTACAGCGTTTTGTGGATGAACCATTTTCATCGGCTGATTTAGGTAAGTTGTGCTACAAATGTATAGCAAGTTAGCTGATATTTTTTTCGGCTGTAGCGATATAATCTATTTCCCAACACTTTTGTTGTTTTGGGCGAGATGCAAATCTGTAAAGGCATCTAAATCGGGCGGGCCTGTACCGTAACAGGCGTGTTAAATAAAATGAAGTTAAAATTTATTATTGACTTTAACTTTATTAAATGTTAAACTTAATTTTGTTAAAGGAGGGTTTGAGGATGGCTATTGAAATAGTTCCTGAGTGGATGGCAAATTTGGAGGATGAGGATGTCGCCTTTATGAAGAAGTTTGTATTGGCATCGGGTTCGCTCAAGGAGATGGCGAAGCATTATGGTGTGACATACCCGACTGTGCGTTTGCGTCTGGATAAGCTGATTTCGAAAATTCAAATCAGTGATGATGTGTCCAATGAGCCTTTTGTCGCTCTTGTAAAGAGGCTTGTGGTAAATGATAAGATAGACTTCGACACTGCTAAAATTTTGATTTCAGAGTATAAGAAAATGGGGGTGCAGTAATATGGACGGAGCGCGTACAATGGTTGTGCTGGGGTCACTGGTTATTTTTGCGCTGATTTGTGTAGGGGCAGTGATTTTGCAGGTGTTTTTGTCTAAAAAAGACAGCAAATGGCCCGGGCTGATTTTGCCTGGGGTGTTTTTGCTGATATCTTTGGCAGTGGTTCTCGCTCAGCTGCTGTTTATGGTGGTCCCCGGTTCGGGTGTACAGACGCTTGCGGTCAATGGTGAAATAATTTATCAGACGGTTTTGCAGCCGGGCAGAGCCGATGTGGCTGCGGTTGTGCTCACGGCGGTATACACCTTCCTGCTCATGAACATTCCCACTGTAATACTCATTTTCATCTATGCAGGCTGCCGGGGCAAGCATAAGCGCCTGCGTGACTTAGAGAAAATGAGCGCACAAGATTTGTAGTAGGGGCAGGGGTTAAAACATGTCATCAACACTGATGAGCAAAACATCGCAGTTTGTTTCAGTATTCTTTTTCAGCGAATCCGTAAATCCCGATTTTGAAAAGAGGGCATAGCGTTTCTGTGTATATTGGGGAAACAGCTTGGATTTACGGATGAGCTCGTCAAGTGTGGCTTCGCCAACCGGCGAGCCGGTCCACTTGCATTCCCCAAAGATCGCAGATTCATCATCAAGCGCAATGAA
>WQRL01000062.1 GCA_009786775.1 Oscillospiraceae bacterium | reverse complement strand
ACTCAATCCCATTCCGCTATTATCTACGATAACGGCGGGCAGTTCAAGGGTTATAGGCTATCCCTTAAAACCTAAATACATTATACAAGGAGTGCTCATAGAATATGAAAAAAATTCTTGTACTCGAAGATGAGACCAGCATACGCAGTTTTGTCGTAATAAATCTAAACCGTGCCGGCTACGAAGTTATTGAGGCAGGAACCGGGGCAGAGGCTTTCGAACAGCTTAGGATACACCCGGATGTAAAAGTGGCCATTTTGGACATAATGCTCCCTGATACTGATGGCTTTGAGGTGTGCAGAAAGATCCGCGCCGCAGACCCTCACATCGGAATAATAATGCTCACAGCCAGAACCCAGGAGATGGACAAGGTTACAGGGCTAATGACAGGTGCCGACGACTATGTTACAAAACCCTTTTCTCCCGCCGAACTAACAGCCCGCGTGGATGCGCTGTTCCGGAGGACGGGCTCTACAGGGACTCAGGAAACAGGGGAGATAATTCAGGGGCCGTTTAGGCTCAACACCCGGAACAGGACGCTGGAAAAAGACGGAGCCCGCATTAAGCTAACTCAAGTTGAGTATTCCATAATGAAGATGTTCATGGACAATCCCGGCAAGGCTCTATCCAGAGAGGATATTTTGAACACTGTCTGGGGCAGGGACTATTTCGGCGAACTGAAAATAGCGGATGTCAACATCAGGCGGCTGAGAATAAAAATTGAAGATGACCCCACAAATCCGACATATATTACCACGGTTTGGGGTTATGGATACAAATGGGGGCTGTAGAAGTTGACTGGCATATTCGCAAGTTTTATGACCGGCTGGAGGCAGCGCTGGATTAGAGGCGCCATGCTAATTGCCTTGGTGGCCGTGGTTGTGGCTGTTTCTCTGTTTTCCGTTATTATTCATAATTATTACCATGCGACTATAAGGACAGGCCTGGAGGCGAAGGCTAGGACAGCCACAGATTTCTTTGCAAACTATGTCGCAAGGTCGTATGCTGAATTTTTTAATGCAGCACACAGGTATACAGAAACCTTCCGGGAGGCTGACAGGATAGAACTGCAATTTCTCGATACTAACGGTAGCATCCTGATTTCAACCCTCACAATAACCTCCGGCACCTCACCCAACACACCTGACATATGGGCGGCCATAGAGAACCGCCAGATTGAGTCATGGGTTGGGCGGCGGGTGGCCACAGGAGAGCGAATAATGGCGGCCTCAGCACCGATGGTCTTTGCCGATGGTGAAGTTATCGGAGTTATGCGCTATGTTTCGAGCTTGCAGCTTGTGGACAGGCAGGTTATGCTCAATGTACTGGGTGCAACAGGTATAGGACTTTTATTGCTGCTTATTATATTTTTCGTCAGCCTTGTATTTATACGGTCCATAATAACTCCTGTAAGTGAGATTACAAAGGTTTCAAAGCGGATTGCCGAGGGAGGATATGGGGTTCAGATAAACAATAACTATAGAGATGAAATCGGCGAGATGGTGGATTCCATAAATGAAATGTCGTTTAAGATATCACAGTCAGAGAAGGTTCAGACGGAGTTTATATCGTCCATTTCACACGAACTTAGAACTCCCCTCACGGCGATTACAGGGTGGGGCGAAACCTTGGTCTATAATGAAGGGCTTGATGGAGAGTCAAAGCGCGGCATTCAAATTATACTCAAAGAGGCCCGAAGGCTGACAAAAATGGTTGAAGAGCTTCTGGAGTTTACCCGGATGGAAGACGGAAGATTTACTCTCAACATAGAGCAGATAGATATTGCCGCAGAGCTTGAGGATGCTATTTTTGCCTTTCGTGAGCTGCTCCACCAAGATGAGCTTGAATTTATCTACGATAACGGGATTGACGATGACATTCTCATTTCGGGAGACCCTAACAGGCTCAAGCAAGTGTTTCTAAACCTCTTCGACAATGCCGCAAAATATGGCCGAGAAGGCAAGCGCATTGATGTTTCCATAGTGCTTGTGAGCGACTTCATATGCATTACCATCCGCGACTACGGCCCGGGAGCCCTTGAGGATGAGCTGGACAACATCAAAATGAAGTTTTATAAGGGCAGTAACTCCAAGGATAGGGGCAGCGGCATAGGGCTTGCAGTCTGTGAAGAAATAATTAAGTACCACGGTGGAAGCCTTAAGCTCTCAAATGCCGAGGATGGAGGCTTTAAGGCTGTGATATTTCTTCCTGTCAGCAGTGAAGCCATTGCGGCAGAGTGAAAATATGACACAAAGTACAGCAACTAGAAAGGTAGTATATACATAGATGAGCGAAAATAATGAAGCAGTAGGGCGCAGGGATTTCCGCACTTCAATAGGCGGGCAGGCGCTCATAGAGGGGATAATGATGCGCGGCCCCTCCAAGCAAGCAGTGGTTGTCAGGACGGCTGACGGTCTTGTTACAAAGGTTGAGGAGATTAAGCTCCTTTCGAAAAAGTATCCTGTTTTGGGCTGGTTTTTGGTAAGGGGTGTAGTGAATTTTATAAACTCCATGACCATCGGTGTCCGTGCACTTATGTTCTCGGCTGACCAAATGCCGGAGGAAGAGCAAGAAGAGCCGACGAGGTTCGAGGCGTGGATTGAGAGGAAATTCGGCAGCGAGAAAGCGGAAAAGGCCCTGATTTCATTTGCTGTATTTTTGGGTATAGCATTTTCTGTAGGCCTATTCATACTACTTCCCACATTCTTGGCGGGATTTTTGACGAATGTTATCGACAATCAGATTCTCCGCAACCTGGCGGAAGGCGTTTTGAGGATTACAATATTTGTAACCTATCTATGGCTCACAAGTAGGCTGGGAGAGATTAAACGGGTGTGGGCCTATCATGGGGCAGAGCACAAGGCTATTGCCTGTTATGAACAGGGGCTGCCGCTGACAGTGGAGAATGTCAGGCAGCAGCCAAAGCAGCACCCGCGCTGCGGCACGAGCTTTCTGTTCATTGTTATGATTGTAAGTATTCTGGTATTCTCATTTACCACCTGGGATAACCTCTGGATGCGCATTGCGCTGCGTCTTCTGCTGCTGCCTGTCGTGGTGTCTATAAGTTATGAGATAATAAAACTCGCAGGGCGTTATGACAACCTCTTTACAAGAATAATTTCCGCTCCCGGAAAAGCCTTGCAGAGGCTGACGACAAGCGAGCCTGACGATGAAATGATGGAGGTGGCCATCGAAGCCATCACTTTAGTAATTCCCGAAGATGATAAAGAGGCGGCCTGGTAAAATGAAAACATATAACGAAATATATCTTGAGGCGAGAAAAAAACTGCGCATGGGAGGAATCAGTGCGCATGATCTCGAAGCTAGGCTGATTGTTTCGCACGCCTCAGGTAAGACTAAGGAAGAATATCTTGCCGCAAGCAGGCTTTACGTGACGGAGGGGGCAACGGTCAAAGCCGTAAATGAGATGTTAGAGCGCAGGATGGGCGGTGAGCCTCTTGCATATATCGTCGGAGAGTGGGAGTTTTACGGCCTGCCGATTGTGGTAAACAGATCAGTGCTGATTCCGCGTGTTGACACTGAGCTTCTGGCAGACGTTGCGATTTCAATTCTCAAAAAGCGGGGGGGACAGGCGAGACTGCTAGACTTGTGTACAGGTACGGGCTGCGTCGGTTTGGCTGTGGCGGCAAACATCCCCAATTGCCGTGTGGTGCTGGCTGATGTATCAGAACCCGCCTTGGCCGCCAGCAGGCTAAATATGTTAAACAACAACCTCGGCCGGCAAGCCATTGCCATTGAAGCCGATGTGATGGAGCAGCCACCCAAACTTCTGGGCACATTTGATATAATTGTGAGCAACCCCCCGTATATACCGACTTCTGACCTAAAACTGCTTGAACCGTCAGTGCGGGACTATGAGCCTCATCTTGCCTTAGATGGAGGCCCTGACGGCCTGACTTATATCCGTGCTATTATAGACAGTTGGTCGGTTTTGCTCAGGCCGGGCGGTGCAATGGCTATTGAATGCGGTATTGGCCAGGCGCAGCAGGTCGCTGCCATAATGGGTGAGCAGGAGTACAAAAACATCGAAGTTCACACTGACACAGGCGGTATAGAGCGCATTGTGTCAGGCAAGATAAAGGGATAGAATAGGGAGGAAGAGATTATGCCTGAGAAGAAGAAATACATTCCGGCTGAACCGGCAGACGACAAGAAGAAAGCACTTGAAACTGCGCTTGCACAAATCGAAAAAAACCACGGGAAAGGCTCAATCATGCGCCTTGGCGACAGGCAGGCTGTGCATGTGGATGCAGTGCCCACGGGCTCGATTGCCCTTGACTTAGCACTGGGCATCGGCGGCGTGCCCAAGGGCAGGATTATTGAGATTTACGGCCCTGAATCATCGGGTAAGACGACCCTAGCTTTGCACATAATCGCACAGGCTCAAAAAGCAGGCGGTGAGGCCGCCTTTATTGATGCAGAGCACGCCTTAGAACCGGCATATGCCAGAGCTCTGGGGGTAGATATTGAAAACCTTTTAATTTCACAGCCGGACATGGGTGATGACGCCCTTGCGATAACTGAGCTGTTAGTACGCTCAGGAGCCGTGGATGTGGTGGTAGTGGACTCCGTTGCAGCCTTGGTGCCGAGGTCGGAAGTGGAGGGTGAGATAGGAGATGCCAGTGTCGGTGTTGTGGCAAGGCTCATGTCCCAAGCTCTAAGAAAACTAGCAGGGTCTATATCCAAGACAAACTGCATAGTCATATTTATTAATCAGTTGCGCGAAAAAATTGGAGTTATGTATGGCAACCCCGAAACCACGCCGGGCGGGCGGGCGCTGAAATATTTCTCAAGCGTGCGTATAGACGTGCGCCGCAGTGAGTATATAAAAGTTGGCTCGGAGCATGTAGGTAATAGGACAAGGGCTAAAATAGTAAAGAACAAGGTCGCACCTCCGTTTCGTGAGGCGGAATTTGACATAATGTTCGGAGAGGGCATCTCTAAATACGGCGAGTTGATTGACCTGGGGGTAAAGCTAGGGCTTATTGAAAAAGGCGGGGCATGGTTTACCGTAAATGAACAGCGCTTTCAGGGCAGGGACAATGTCAAGGAATACCTCAAATCAAATCCTGAAGTGGCGGACAAGCTGGAAGAGGATATACGGCGTGACTCCCAGAAGCTGATGACGCCGCAGGAGAAGGCTGCCGCAGTGGCAGCAGGCAGGGCTGTGGATATTGATGCCGAAGATTTCGAAGGCTAGGATATGTTTGAGCAGGCGCAAGACAAAGCCCTAGAATCGGCAAAGAGCCGGGCACTCAGAATTTTAGGGAGCAGGCAGATGTCTGCGGAAGATATGAAAAATAGGCTTACCTCCAAAGGTGAAACGGAGGAAAATGCCACGGAGGCTGTGAAATGGCTTGAGCGCATTGGCGCAATTGACGATGTGGCTTATGCGGCATCAATATGCAGCCACTATTCAGGCAAAGGCTATGGCCTTACTAGGGTTAAGGATGAGCTTTTTAAGCGGGGAATACCGCGCGGGCTATGGGATGATGCTATTTGCTCCATAGAGCAGGAAGAGTCTGAAAGCTCCGCGCTTGCTTACTTAGAGAAGAAACTACGGGGCAGCACAGACAAGGATGACTTGCGCAAAGCCACCGGTGCGCTATGCCGCAGGGGATACAGCTATGAGCAGGCGCGCAGGGCAGTGTCGGAGTATCTGGAATCAGGAGAGAAATAATTTGAGCGGCAGTGAAACACAGAAAAACGGCAGAGTTGGGATAATCTCGCTAGGCTGTGCAAAAAACCTAATAAACACTGAGCAGATGATGTTTTTGCTCAAAGAGGCAGGCTATGAAGTGACAGGGGAGATTGACGGTGCAGATGTTGTGATTGTCAATACATGTGGCTTTATTGAAAGTGCAAAGGCCGAAGCCATTGACACCATCATTGAGATGGGGCAGGCGCAAAAAGACGGCAAAATAGGCAAGCTCATTGTGACAGGTTGTATGGCTGAGAGATACAAGAGTGAGATAATCACGGAGCTACCCGAAGTTAGCGGTGTAGTGGGAGTCGGGAGTTTTGACGAAATTGCCGGTGCTGTGGATAGTGTGCTGCGCACAGATGACAGGCTTGAACTTTTCGGAGATATTGATGCCCCCATAAGCGAAGTGGGCAGAATCCTTACAACCTCAGCCTCCTGGGCTTATATTAAAATAGCTGAGGGCTGCGACAATAAATGTGCATTCTGCGTTATCCCGTCCCTACGGGGAAGGTTTAGAAGCCGCCCGCTTGAAAACATAGTGTCTGAAGCAAGGGAGCTTGCAGGCAGGGGAGTAAAGGAGCTTATACTCGTCGCTCAAGACTCCACCCGGTATGGGCTTGACCTGTACGGTGGGAGAAAACTTGCAGATTTGCTCTTGGCCCTTTGTGAAATTGAGCAGCTTAAGTGGATTAGGCTACACTACTTGTACCCCAGTGACATAAGCGATGAACTTATTGATGTAATCGCCGGAAATGATAAGATTCTCAGTTATATTGATGTCCCTATACAGCATGTTAGCGGCAGTGTGCTTAAAAAGATGTTCCGCCGGGGGAGTGGTGAGGATATACGCAAAATGCTAAGCAGCCTGCGTGAGCGTATTCCGGGTGCAGTTATAAGGACGAGCCTAATTGCAGGGCTTCCGGGAGAGGGAGAGAAGGAATTTCAGGAACTATGTGATTTTCTCGCTGAGGCAAAATTGGAGCGGGCTGGAGTTTTCCCCTATTCTCCGGAAGAAGGGACTGCGGCGCAGGAGATGGAGAGGCCGGATTCCGATACAGCCATGGAAAGAGCTCAAATATTAGCTGAGATACAAGCTAGAGTCATTGATGAGTATAATGAGAGCCGGGTGGGGACTACTACCACTATGCTAATAGATGGCTTTGAAGATGGTAAATACTATGGAAGAAGCTATGCCGAGTCACCTGATGTTGACGGGTATATCAGGATTTTGAGCGGGGAGATTGTCATTGGGGAGTTCTACGATGTCAAAATTACCGAAATACAGGATGGGGAACTGGTTGGAGAAGTTATATGAACACAGCTAATAAGCTAACAATGGTCAGAATTTTGTTAATACCGGCATTTTTGGCGGTGCTATATATCGGCTTTACGGGAAACACTTATGTGGCCATGGGTATTTTTATAGTTGCCGGGCTTACTGATATTGCCGACGGATATATCGCAAGAAAGCGAAACTTGGTCACGGACTTTGGCAAACTAATGGATCCCCTGGCAGACAAAATTCTGGTGCTTTCTGCAATGCTGTGGTTTCTTGAACAGGGAATAATGCCCGCATGGGTGGTACTAATCGTAGTGGTGCGCGAGTTTCTTGTAACTGCTCTGCGCCTTATCGCCGCCGATACAGGCAGGGTCATAGCAGCAGGTATTTCAGGCAAGATAAAAACCGTTGTGACTATGGCTTGCCTGACTATAATGTTTCTAAACCTTCCGCCTTGGGCGGTAATTGCAAGTGTGGTAGCGATAACAGTCACCACAGTGTTTTCAGGGGTTGAGTATTTTATCAAAAATAAAGATGTATTTAACTGGAAGAAAATATAACACCCTTGCGGTGCGCGCTTTACATCGGCGTGAGAGTTATATTAGGGCAAAACTTTGTGATTTACATATTTTGAAAGGGTTATGCAAATGAATAATTTTGATTTTATCAGTCCAACGAAATTTGCATTCGGAAAGAATGCCGAAGAACGTGTCGGTGAACTTGCAAAAGGCTATGGAAAGAAAGCCCTTGTCCACTACGGCATGGGGACTTTTGTGAAAAGCAGCGGTATTTTAGACAGGGTGATTAAATCACTTGAAAGCGCGGGAATAGAGGTGGTGGAACTGGGAGGTGCCCAGCCAAACCCCAGGGATACGAAAGTCTATGAAGCAATTGAACTTTGCCGTAAGGAAAATGTGGACATGATTGTCGCAGTTGGAGGCGGCAGCGCAATTGACTCGGCCAAGGCTGTGGCGGTTGGAGTCAAGTATGACGGCGACTTCTGGGACTTTTATTCAGGCAAGGTAGCTCCGGTAGAGATAATGCCACTAGGTGTTGTTTTGACAATCGCAGCGGCCGGCAGCGAGGGTTCTACAGGCTCGGTTATTACAAAGGAAGAGGGGCTGCTAAAGCGCTCTTGCGACTGTGACTTAATGCGCCCCAAATTTGCAGCGTTAAATCCTGAACTTACATACACCCTACCGCAGTTTCAGACGGCATGCGGTGTAGCCGATATAATGGCGCACGTCATGGAGCGCTACTTTACAAATACCCCCGGTGTAGACTTCACAGACAGAATGTGCGAAGCCACCCTACAGTCTGCGATATACAATGCACGCATACTGCTGGAAAACCCCAGGGATTACAATGCCCGTGCGAATATGATGTGGGCAGGTA
>WQRL01000061.1 GCA_009786775.1 Oscillospiraceae bacterium | reverse complement strand
CCCGCCGTAAAGCCCGTACTGCTCAAAGTTTTCCAAAACCTCAAAGGTCTTGCTATGCTCTTCAAGGGATAAGGGGTCGTGATCATCAATGTGCCCGCTGATTTGGGCGTAAAAATCAATGACTTGCTGCAAGTTGTCCGCTGTTATAACTTCAAAGGAAATGTCTGTGTTTTCTCTGTAAAAGGCATTAATATGATTTCTCTGACCGTTATATTTGCGCCCTGAGAGGGTTTTCAGGTCATTTACGTTATAAATATAGTCACTCCAGTTGAGCTCTTTGTATATAGTGAAATCAGGAAAGACTGTTTCAAGAAGGTCGATTTCGTCTGAGGTAATAGTGCAGAAAGATAAGGGCATTCCCATAGCGTGGCAGTATTCTACGATTTTGTTAATGCCGCCCATGACATCCTTGCCGAGGGGCAGCGTGAAGGCGGTTAAATTGTTGCTGTAAACAACTTTTGTCTTGAAAATAATTGTTTCATTGTACTCGGCGTATTCTACTGAAAAATAGTTCCTCCACATAAACGCCCCGCCTACGGTGTTATCACATGTCCTATTGGCAGAATATTCGAAATAGTGCTTGATTTTGCCTATGTCGCTCAAGTCCATCGGTTTAAACTCTAACATCTGAAAAAATCCTCCGCGGCTCTCCATGGCCGCCCGTTTCTAAATTATAATATAAAAATTATACACCTAAAAGGCTCTTTTTGCAAGGAATATCAGTGCAATCAGGGCGTTGTAGGAGAGTTGCCGTTGTACTTCACACACATCCAAAACCATCCGCCGGACACGGGCGTATGCTCTGGGGAAAAGCGAAGCGGCCTCCGTCAGTCACGTCTGCCCTGGCAGAGGCTTGAAATTCCTACAAAATTTGTGTTCCAGGACTGCGGCCGCCCCGCTTTCCCCCAGAGCACACGCCCGTGTCCGGCTGGCTCGCGAACTGTAACGAGTTGACAGGGGAGCGAGCTTGTACAGTGTGGCGCAAATAACAAACGCAAAATAACAAACTGAAAAAACTATTGACAATTGGCTGCAATTGTAGAACACTATACTGTATGGAAGCAGCATGGAAAACATGGTTGTTTTGTACTTGAAGATTACCGAAAGGACTGGTCATTAACATGGATTATGCAATACTAGGCTCTACTAACATCACTGTAAACAAAAATGGTTTCGGTGCCCTGCCCATTCAGCGGATAAGTGCCGAAGATGCGGGGTATTTGCTCAAAAAAGCATATCAGCACGGCATAACATTTTTCGACACAGCCAGAAGNTATACAGACAGCGAGGAAAAAATGGGCCTGGCTCTAAGCGGAGTCAGAGAGCATATTGTCATAGCAACAAAGTCGGCTGCCCTCAAAGCCGATGAATTTTTGGCTGAACTTGAAACATCGCTTCAAATGCTCAAGACAGGCTATGTGGATATTCTACAGTTTCACAACCCGCCATTTTGCCCGAAACCAGGCGATGACTCAGGCCTCTATGATGCAATCCTTGAAGCGAAGGCGCAGGGCAAGGTCAAGCATATCGGCATTACAAATCACAGGCTCCATGTTGCCATTGAGGCGGCCGAGTCCGGACTGTATGAGATTATTCAGTACCCCACATCATATCTTGTATCGCAGGAAGAGCTTGAATTAATTGAGCTGTGCAGGCGGAAGAACATCGGAGTGCTGGCTATGAAGTCGCTTTCAGGCGGGCTTATAACAGACTCTGCGGCAGCATACGCATTTTTGGCTCAGTTCGGTAACGTCCTGCCCATCTGGGGGATTCAGCGTGAACATGAGCTGGATGAATTTATCTCATATCAAAACAACCCTCCCGCACTGGACGAGAGGGTTATGAAAGTCATAGAAAAAGACAGAGCCGAACTCCAAGGCGACTTCTGCCGTGCCTGTGGCTACTGTATGCCCTGCCCGCAAGGAATAATAATACCCACCGCAGCCAGGATGACTCTGCTCATGGGGCGGGCACCCAAGGCCGTCTACCTAGGCGAAATAGGCGTTGAAGGCATGGCTCACGCCAAAGACTGCACAAACTGCGGCCACTGCATAGCCCTGTGCCCCTACGGCATTGATGTACCCAAACTTATAGCCGAAGGCTGGGAAAAATGGCGGCAGCTGGTGTAGGGAAGGATGGAGCTTTTTTGAGGGGAAAGCCTGTGCATATCTATAATGTGCATTTACATTCTGAGCTATAGTCAATCAGCCATTTCCACCATTAAATTTGCAATAACTGTCTGTTTGCCGGGCGGTAGTCTTAAATAATTGCGAGTAACCTCTCTTGTTTGAGAAGGGTTGTTGTCGTCAATATTAAAAAATTCAAATGGGGTAACTTCAAGGTATTCACAAATTTCAAGCAACGAGCTGACGCTTAACCCTGATTTGCCGTTTTCGATATTGTTTATAAAAGATGTGTTCTTTCCCAGGGTCAAACTCATTGCCCTTGCGGAAACGCCTTTTGCCATCCTAAGCTGTGTTGCTCGTTTTATTACATCTGATAACTCCATTGCTAACACCACCCTAGCTCATTATAAGATATGGAGGTAGTTTTAGCGGCACTGTTTAGGCGTTATTTTTATTGACATGTAGCCTGACAGACTGTATCATTCGTTTGATGAAAATATTTATGGGGTAAGGTGTTCATAAAATGACAGATAACGAATATGCAGAAAAAATATATTGTCAAGTTTTTCGTAGTGATTTTGATTATGGGGATGCCTATGTCTGCGGGATTTTGAAGGCACTTGCTACATTAAGCCCGCAGGAGCAGGCATGTCTTGAGAGTTGTTTCAGGCATGGTTATAGCTTTAAGGAAACCGGCGTGTTTCTCGGTAATATAAGCGGGGAGAGTGTCCGTCAGATTGTCGGAAAGGCTTTGTTAAAACTCAGACATCCGTCGAAAAAAAGCATGATGAGCGTTTCAGCAATTGTAGCACACCATAAAGCCCGCATAAATGATGCGGCTGCTCAAATTGAAAAACTGCTCATTGCAATTGAGAATATCAATAATGGGATGCCTATTGACCCTTCGGTTGATTTTCTGTTAGAGTCACGGAAACAAGCCGTTTCGCAGCTAGGGCTGTCCAGCCGTATTTGCAACCATCTCATCAAGGAGGGAATAAGTACAGTAGAGTCGCTTTTGAAGCTGGACTCACTTGAATCTCTGACTAGCCGAAGGAATTTTGGTCAGAAATCCTTTGCAGAGCTTTTGACGAAAATGCGAGAGCATGGACATAACGAATGGGCAGACAGAATGGGTACTCAATGACTTGTAGAAATAGAGCCGTTTGGCCTTGTCAGCGCATCTCTCATGGCTTTGAACTCATTTGCCCTGCCACCTAGAAGGTTGTAAGAGAAGTTGCCGTCAAATCGGATTGATACTGATTTGGTATAGCTGCACGGTTCTGAGCAATACTCTGAAATTACAAGGCTGGCATTGCATTCTCTGATTATTTCGAAAATTGTCATATAGCCGATGCCGCTTCCACCATCGTCAAGATGAGTGGAAGTTTTTGTGATTCCCAAATTCGCTAAGGTTTCCAATTCAAAAGACATACCGCTGTCCTGTACACAAATCTCAAAAACATTATCCTTTGAAGTAAATGTGAAGAGTATCTTTTTGCATTTACTTTTAGCTGTGGCAATTATTGCATTTTCTATTAAATCGGCACAAAGTGTTTGAAACTTCAGTGTAGAAATATATGACACTATCAGCGTTCCTGTGTCGGCCTGCACAGAAGTTTCAAACTCAATTTCCTCCTTGGCGGCCCGCGTAGCCATGTGACCAAGCAAGCCACTGAGTACTGTATTTTCTTCTAAGGTTGGTTTTTCGTTGTAGGGCTGTGCCAATTTCAAAACCTTTGCCCTGTCAGCCATAAGTTGCTGAATATGTTCAAGAATTCGCCCTGCCTCATCTTGATTTTCTTGAGGCTTTTCAACAGAGTTTCTG
This sequence comes from Oscillospiraceae bacterium, assembly GCA_009786775.1. Taxonomy (GTDB): domain Bacteria; phylum Bacillota; class Clostridia; order Oscillospirales; family Oscillospiraceae; genus WRMH01. Next base: position 4,492 of record WQRL01000061.1, on the reverse strand, counting down.
TGAAGCAGCACAACTGAATCAATAAGTGACGGCAGCAGTTTATTGTCCCTGTGGATGAGCTTTGCCATCAACTCATTGTCCTTGCGCAGCAGCCGGATTTCATCATCTTTTTCGGCTGCAATTTTTATATATTCTTGTATATTGCGCTCGGTCATTCTTTTGCGGTACAGCTTTGTCAAGCCCCTTCGCCACCACCCAATAAGACCGATTAAGCATAGCGCGATGATAATAACAATCCAAACACCCTGCTCCGCGTTTGCATCTAATATATAAACAAAGACGAGGCTTAGCATGATTGATATACTTAGGAACAGCCCAATAGTACCGATGGCTTTTTCTTTAAGGAATAGCATTCCCCTCTTAAACCTCCTAATCCGAAACAAAAGGATGATAACGGCGCATCCCATTAATACCGTCAGGCCTGTCGCTGCCGCAGTGGCGGCATAACCTGTTGACTGCGTTACAAGAAACACTATCGTTGCGGAGGCAATGGCGCAAAGTGCGATAATTCCATAACTTATGCCCACAGATATAACTGTCGCGGTGAATCCTGAACTAAATTTTGACTTGGTGGTTGCGCTTAAAAACACTGCCAAAATTAAAACTATAAGCACAAATCTGATGCTGGGTAAGAGCCACACGAGCGCATTTGCCCCGTACACCAGCAGCGCCGAAAGCAAAACACCAGATATTACTTTTAGTTGCTTCTTGCCGGAGAGTTTTAAGTCCAAAATTTTTAGAACCCCATATTGGCTGATTATTAGCACAGTAAAGAGAATCAAAGGCGATTCCAATTGGATTTCACCTACCTACACAACGCACCGGCCAAAATCCAGTGATTAGGCCGGTGCATTGTTTGTTTTGCTAGTTGATTAACCGATAATGTTTCGAAATAGTTCCCAAATGTATCCCCACATCTTGGTGCCCTCCTTGTATGTTTTATGCATACAAGGTTAAGGCAAAAGAATCAAAAAAGCAGTTTGTACATGTGATTTTGTTTCGTTGGTTTATGTTTGTCTGTGTGGGGTAATGGGAATGCTGTCAGTTTAGTGGCCTTAATATTCAGTTTTGAGCTTATTTGTGTAGTGCCAGATGAACTCCGATAATGTAGGCACTCCTTTTTCCGGATTAATTCTTGCTGTATACAGGTTCTCAAGGTCTTCCGTGTTCATTATGCTCCAGGCCTTGTTGATGGCATTTTGCATAGCACGCTCAACGCTGGCATCTGTTTTCTCGTTTTTCTTTGCTATGGTTTTAATGATGTTTTGCTGATCATCTATCTTCATCATTATGGCTTCAACTAAGTACGTCCGTCCCCGCATCTTTGGGCTTAAGCCGATTTTGTCAACTTCAGCAGATATGCGCAGACGCAACCTCTTGGCTCTCTCTTCGGGTGGAATCTCTGGAAGCTCGCCTCTTTCGCGCTTTTGCTTTTGGATTTTGTGCAGGGTCACCCTAAGTGCTCTGATGTAGTCAATCACAACCTTGGCACTGTAGTCCTCCTGAGTTTTAAGCATAACAAAATCAGCGCCTAATTCACGAACTTGGTGATGGGTTATCTGGCTAACATTGTTAGTTGTGACCAGCGTGTAAGGGGTTAAATTAGGATGTTTCTCCCTGAGTGAGGCTAAAAAGGTAACGCCATTGCCGCTGCCTTTGTGCAGCTCAATATCCAAAATGATTACGTCCGGGATATTATCCCTCACCAACTCAAGAGCGCTATATGCATTGTTTGTCACACCAATCAATCGTACATCATCTAGCGGGGTAACATAACTAACATATTGCGCACATTCGACAGGGTCGTCCTCTACCAGCAGTAGTTTCAATGGATTAATGATGAATTCCCCCTCTTTGTGACTATATTTGCATTAAGCATTAACAAGATTGCCTCATTATAGCGCAGCACCTAATGAAAAGCAACGAAAACTAACGAAAACTAACGAAAATTAAAGACGGGAACAAATATTTTTGCTCCAGCAAATGTGATACGCTTTTTGAAAGCTAAAAAAGCGTGAGAAGCGTACCGGTGCAATTGCGCCAGACGCTGAAAAGAGGTGAGTGCCTATGATTGGTTAAGTTGGTTAAGAAACTGCAAAAAATACTATCAAAATTAAGGACAGGGTGGTACAATATTTATGACTAAGAAGATATTAAAAAACTCCGTCGCAGTGTTACTGGCACTGCTGATGACACTGTCGTTCTCAATTGGCGCATTTGCGGTGCTTTTGGAAGAAGTTGACGGTTTTGAAGAATCCGGTACGTTAATGCGTGAAGGCGGCGAGTTAAGCGAAGTGTCAATAGGCTATGATATTGCGCAAATTGCACCTATCCGCACCAATGCAGCGGGCCTTCATTTTTCCGGCTTTAGTGCAAGCGATTTTCCTTTTGAAATAAATATTCTGGACTACTTCGGCGGCCGGGCAAAACTGGCAGTGACAAGCACATTATGGGATTTCGACATTGAAGATTTCACAATTCTGCTTGCAGACCTCACAGCTCCGGACTCTGAGAGAATAGTAAGAACCCTCGGCGGTATATTTGAAGTCGAAACAGATACGATGTATATGTTCTTCACATCTCATGAAGAGGATGGCATAGAAACGTATTACCATGCGCATTTTAGAGTCATTAGGGGCGGGCATATGCTGTCTGTATATGTCGATGAGCATGTGTCGCCACAAGGTGAATCAATGACGACAATTCATCCGTTTGCGGCACAGGCAACATTATTTCAGTGGCGCAGCTATGAGGTTGTGCCCGGCACATCATTAAGGGGCGAGTTCATAGAAACGGTGACATCGGAAGACCCTCTGGCATTTCCGGTAAACAACATACAGGGCGGCGCATTGTATACATTTGTCGGGCCGCGGGTATATCCGATTGTAAATGCGACAGCCCCGGTTCAAAATGCCAACGTAAATCTAAATTCAACAGTCACAGCATCAGGCACGGCGAGCATTCCCGGGGTAAGCACCGTATTCCGGATGGCAATAGAGATAGTACCTCCACACGGCTCAAGTTTTTGGCTGAACCCTGAACAGCTAAATACATCAAGTATAAGCAGAACCTTTACAACAACACAAAATGGAAGGCACACAGCCAACATAGCAGCCCGAAGTTTTCCCGAAACCGACCCAAGATCTGCAAGCCGCAATGCATCCCGGAACTTCAATGTGGTCTCACCTCCCTCAGCAATACCCGTCACAAGTGTGGGGATTACAGGAAATACTGGGGATATAGGCATTAACGGCACACTGCAACTGAATGCGAACGTGTTACCTGCAAACGCGACAGACAGAAGCGTCACGTGGACAAGCACTAACCAAGGCGTAGCCACAGTTAATGCAAATGGCCGAGTCACAGGCATAAGTGCAGGAACAGCAAACATCAGAGTTCGCACAAACTGCGGAGGCAGGGAATTCACAACGACAGTCAGAGTGGTCAGCGGAGCCGTTAATCCTGCTCCGGTACTCACGCTAAATCCTACTGTCTGGAATCCCGGTAGCGGGGCGGCTGTAATATATATATCCCTAGTGACAAATGTATTGCCGTACCGTATCATTTACAATCCGGACTGGGTGTTTGCGAGTGCGGCTGGACGATACGCAGTTAGATTACAGGTTCCGGCAAACACCGGAGCAAGCCGCAGTGGGATAGTGACAATAACTGCGGGAGGGCTATACCGCAATATTACAGTAACTCAGGCCGGAGCAGCAGCGCCTGCGCCACCACCGCCTAGGGATGTGAGAATAGAATTTGACTTCAACGATGCTATTCGAGCTCCGCTGGTGCGGACAGGCCAGGCCGGCAGGCCTATAACTCCCTTTCCGACAAATCCTTTTAGAGATGGTTTTACATTCGAAGGCTGGTTTAATACCCCAGCGGCAACAGGGGGCACGCAGATGACTGCGGGTATGAATGCACCGGATGTCAATACTACGTTCTGGGCAAGGTGGTCAATTAATCCGAATATGACTGTAACATTTGATGCTAACGGCGGCACGGTTAATCCCACTACGAGAGAGGTCAGAGCCGGCAGTCCGGTTGGGACGCTACCGGTTCCGGAGAGAGCGGGCTATACACGGGCAGGTTGGTTTACAGCGCGGACGGGAGGAGCTTCGGTTACCGCATCATGGGTGATAAACAATCACGTAACATTCTTCGCAAGATGGACGCCCCGGCCGAACGTGACAGTAACATTTAATGCAAATGGCGGCGCAGTCAACCCCACATCAAGGGTTGTAAGAGCCGGGACGCCAGTTGGAGCACTTCCAACGCCGACAAGGGCGGGGTTATATCACTTTGTGGGCTGGTATAACACGCCGAACCCAACAGGCGGCAGACGGTTTGGTCAAGACGATATTATTGAAGCGGCCACACCAATGTGGGCAAGGTGGTCAACGGTTGTTCCAATGCTGGCGGTAGGTCCTGGGAACTGGTCTCCGACTTCTGCAGCGCAGGAAATGCGAATAGCTGTAGTGTCAAATGG
>WQRL01000060.1 GCA_009786775.1 Oscillospiraceae bacterium | reverse complement strand
AGTTGCACAATATCGTATGAAGTACCGGCTTGCGGTTGAAATATATATTTCATTTGAAAGCAGCTCGTCAAGCCCGCATTTGCTTGAGTGCTTGCAGGGCTACGATTTGAGCGCTTTCTCGTTAGGGAGCTTTCGTGAGCATGTGATGGGTATAGAAATCGAAAAACTTCCTGGGGTATTGCTGGATATGCCTGTTAACGGTATTACAGGCTTATTGGATAGCGAGCATAATTTGCTGAAAAGTTTTCTGGATGCCAAAGCATTTATGACATGCATAAAGGAGTTCATAGACTGTGTTTTCGCACTTGCAAGCGAATTGCAAAACAGTGTGTTTTATGCAAAACTTGATGATTACAGAAAAAAAATTCAAGACGAAGAGCAAAATGTTATCCGCATGCTTTCGCAAATGGACCCGCTGGAACTATCTGATAAGCTAATGCGAAAAAGCATGTTCAGGCGGGGGCCATATACTATTTTTTTATTTGCCCCCTCTGTTTTCTCCGGCCGGCGCGCAGTGCGGTATGTTGGCAAAAATCAAATCCTTTTCTTCAGCATAAGGGATTTTGCTTATGACAATGATTACTTGCTAAAGCAGCTTAAGGCTTTAGCTGACGATACCCGCTTTCGTATCGTTGCAATGCTAAAAGAACGCAGTGTAATGCAAGGCTCTGAAATTGTTATGCTTTTGGAACTTAGCGCATCCACTGTTTCACATCACATGAAAGTATTAAGGGAATCCGGGCTCGTTTGTGAACAAATAGACGGAGCCGCAAAATATTACAGCCTTATGGAAAACCTTGCTCAGGAAATCACATCAGCTATAACGGAATTTTTGCCATAACGTATGTGGAATAGTCTGCAAGTCAGTCCCTTAGGTAATGAGTGAATTGTAGCGAAAAAGATATTGACCAAATTAAACAGCTGCCAAGTGTTGTCAGCACCAAGCGCTGTCAAGAACTTGACAGCCTCTGTGGCGTATGGTATCCTTGTGTTCTATATTAATCGAATACGAGCGGGGTATTTTTCTATGATAATCGAAGTTAATGAATTTAAGCGCACGTACACAACCTATAAGGGTTGGGTTTCGCGGAAAAAAGAAACTGTTACGGCAGTAAACGGAATTAGCTTTGCTGTTGAGAAAGGCACTATTTTTGGCCTTTTAGGTCAAAATGGTGCGGGGAAAACAACTACTATCAAGACTCTTATCACGTTACTTGCGCCAACGTCTGGAACGTGTAAAGTGCTTGGTTATGACACATTTCGGCAAGCAAAGCAAATCCGGCCCAGAATAAACTTTATTTTCGGAGGCGAATTGGGAGTTTACCGCAGATTGTCTGCCAGAGATAACCTTGCATATTTTTCTAACCTTTACCATGTCCCGCCATCTGTTGCCAAAGCCCGTATTGAAGATGCGCTGGATTTAGTTGGACTTACTGATAAAGCGGACATTCTGTGTGAAACATTTTCCAAAGGTATGTTGCAGCGGCTTCAAATTGCGCGTGGGCTGGTTAATGACCCTGAGATATTATTCTGTGATGAACCGACTGTAGGGCTAGATCCTCTGGGTGCAAGAATGTTACGTGATGTTCTCAAGGTTTTACGCGGGCGTGGCAAGACAATTATGCTTACAACGCATTATATGCCTGAAGCAGACGAACTTTGTGATACCATCGCCCTGATTGACGGAGGTGTTATTGTGGCTATGGATACCCCGTCAATGCTAAAAAATGACGGAGAAAGTTTGGATGATGCCTATGTAAGGCTCGTGGGGAAGAAAGAGGGGTAGAAATGCAGTTTCTTAGAGTTATTTGGGACACCTTGCGGTTGCAAATGAAGAACTCTTTTGTCCGCCCGATGTTTCGTTTTTGCTTAATTATAAATCCCGTTGCGAATACAATTTTGATATATGAAATGTTTCGCAACAGTGGCCATGATAACTTCGGCACATTTGTGATTTTAGGAGCTGGGCTTATGGCGCTGTGGGGCTGTATTTGCTTTTCCAGTGCCGGAGATATTAACCGTGAGCGCTGGAGCGGGACGTTATCAATGATTTATACTGCCCCGGCGGGATTTCAGGTAATAATCCTTGGCAAAATTCTGGGAAACACCCTGCTGTCCTTGCTTACACTTCTCATATCATTCGTCACGGCAAGAGTTTTGTATGGAGCGTTTTTTTATCTCCCATCCCCTTTCTTAACGCTCTTTTCTCTATTTTGTGCAGTGGTTTGTTTCATTGTTTTTTCAACACTAATTGCATACCTGCTCACGCTAAGCCGAAAAACAACACTATATATGAATCTCATAGAGATACCTATAGTGCTTTTGTGCGGGTTTGTAATTCCTATTAGCTTCTTGCCACCGTGGATTCACCCGCTGTCATATATACTGCCGCCAACCTGGGCAGTCAGGTTATTGCGCCTTAGCATACAACAGACGGGCAACGCTGAGTTCTTTGCCACATTGGCTATTCTCACATTAATAACAGCACTCTATGGTGCTGCTTCGCTATTACTGTATAAGGTCATAGATAAACAAATACGCAAGAGTGCTACACTGGAGGTGTTTTAATATGTTACGGCGTTTCTCTCATCAGGCTTGGCTCAATTTCAAAGGCGCGAATGCAGCGTTTAGTTTCGAGGAATTTACACTCCTAAGGCTGCTGTACCCGCTGGTGACACTGACTTTTTACGTGCTTCTGGCTGCATATAGCTTCAATGCGGAGAATCTAACGCATTGGGTGGTAGGAAACTCATTTCTTTTGTGCGTAAATGTTTCCCTGTTCACGCTTGGGCAGGGTTTTGACAGCGAGCGCATAGATGGACGTCTACGTTCGATAATTGTTGCGCCGGAGAACAAATTAGTTGCCGTGTTGCAAAAAGCCGCATTTCCAATGCTGGTTTCGGTTATTACTGTTTTTGCCGGTTTTATTGTCAGCAGTTTGATTTTTAGCGTGCCCTTTTACGAAATAAACTTATGGTTGTTTATGGTTGTGGTCATTGTGTCCATGTTCGCAGCCAGCGGATTGGGTCTTTTGTTGGCTGCGCTTTCGCTAATGACGGACAGTATGCATCTTATCTTGAACACAATGAACTATGTGCTTATGATTTTTTGCGGTGCAAACTTCCCTATTGCACAGATGCCGGCGTGGGCTGGCGTGTTATCACAAGCCTTGCCTCTCACAAGAGGCATTGAGGCTGCCAATATGCTGTTTACGCAAAATAACCCTGCGGCATTTGCAGGGTTAATATTCGGCGAATTCGTTATTGGTGCAATATTCTTTCTGCTTGCCTTTCTCGCAATTAAATACGCAGAGCGCACTGCAATCCGCAGAGCCAGCCTTGAACTTTTTTAGAAGTGAGTCTATCAAGCTGTTTGGAGCGCTGGAGGTCTTTTTTATTTCGAGAGGGTAGAGAGTTCCATTTTCCTCAGCAATTGATTTAATATTGACTAGCTGACGGCATCTTGCTGCGGTGCTTGTTATGTTATGCAGTTCGTTTTGTGAAAGCGGAAATAAATCTAGCAGCCCCACACGGCCTGCCAGACTTTCGCTTACTCCGCGCATCAGCTTATAGATTTGAGAGCCGAAGATGCGTGTTCTTGTCAAGAACCCTAGCTATACGGATTTTCGCTTATATCTTGAGTTTCTTCATAATCCTGAGGCTCCTGGCCGCGCAGACGGAAAACCTCAAGCGCGCCGAATGACACCTTCCCTGTAAGGAGCAGCGTGGGCGGATTTTCACCGGGTTCCACCTTGGAGTTGGTTACTTCGATTGCGCCTAACAAGCAACTTGCGTGATTTACGATGCGCCAGTGGTTAGGGACATAGAGCTCAACTGAGCCTAGCTTGCAATCCACCATAACCACTGCCCCTTCGGGGCTCAGTTCCACTTGGTCGAAGTAAACTTGCAGAGCACCGGTTCTGCACCGGAGTGAAACGGTTTCCAGGCACGAGGATTGAAGGTATGTGCTGGAGTCGCCGAGCATGACTGTAATTACCGGGTTATTTTCCAAACTACGCCCGTTAATGTATGCCATTTCTACAATCCCCTTTCTTTCATTTTGTCCTTGAGTGACTTGAAGTAATGCCTTGACACATAGACTTGTTTCTCTGTTGCGCCAAAGCAGATTTGACTGGATGACGTGAGGTTGCGGTTTATTGAGTAAACCCGCATGGTATTGACGATTGACCCCTTTGAGATTCTCACAAACACCTGTGGCAGCAACTTTTCAAGCTCATAGAGCTTGTACTTGACAAGATAGCTGTCCTTCTTCGTGTGCGCAAATATCTGTTCGTTGTCAGTTTCAAAAAATAATACTTCCTCAAGAGGTAGGTAATACTCCTGTGCATCCTTATAAAAAGTGAGCTTAGGTGCCGACAGGCTTTTGACAAAGGCTTGGAGCTTGCGCACATTTTCATCTATGGAACTGCACCGGATAATAACTTCATTCTCCGAGCCTTCATCTGTAATCTCAATCCGCAGCTTGATCCCTGCCACCCCCTTGAAAAGGCGCGCCGGAAATGCTGCGCCTCACAGGCTCTGCGCCCACTCAAGCGATTATAGCATGACAGGGTTATGTCATTCAAGTAAAAATGCCCTATTTATTGATAGCCAGTGCGATGCGGCGGGCGCGTATAATCACCAAAACTGTAAGGGCTATGGTGGCGAAAATTATTATTGACGGCATGTGTGCCAGCGATTCAAACAGCACTCCGAAGAAGAGCTGGCCTATAGCATTTGCAAGCATGGGCATAATCATAACTACTGAGAGAACTTTTCCAATCAGCTCTGAGGGGGTTTCGCTTTGGATGAAGGTTATGACAGCAACCTGGCTCAAAAACATTGCAAAGGCTGTAATTGCGGCGCAAGCTGTCATCACTATAAATGCGGTCGTGGGGGAAGTATCCATCAGAAAAATAACTCCCATAGGTGCAGATAGCACAATGCCGAATATGAGGTACATAAGGGATCTGGATATGTTGAGCCTAGTTCCAAGTGCCCCTGCGGCAATTCCGCCAACGAGGCCTCCGAGCATCATAACACTCTGATTAATTCCCGCAAGTTCCATGGGCAGACCCAAGTTTTGAGTGATAAGCACAGGCATTCCGACAAACATCATTGAAGTCATGAGCATGTTGAAAAGGAAGAACACGAATGCAAATTTAGCAAGAATGGGCTTCTCTTTAAGCGTGAACTTAACCGCCTCGGTCATATCGCCTTTTACCAGCTTGAAAACATTTTCGGCGGGGGGCTGCTTCTTGTAAGGTATTCGTATGAATAGATCCATTACGGATGTTATGGCAAAACATATTGCGCTGACTATGAGGATTGGGGTGAGGCCGAATCTGCCGTAAAGCACGCCTGCCGCGGCGAGGCCGACCGTGGTGGAGAGTGAATTTACAACGCCGACTGCGGCATTTCCTGACGTGAGGTTTTCAGTGCTGCAAAGTGCGGGTACGCTGGCCTGAACTGCGGGTACATATATGCCTTGAATTGCGTTAAGTGCGAGAAGTTTTACGAGTATTATAGGCACTACGGTTTCCATCATGCCATTAAATATCATAAAGACAAGTATCAGCACCGTGGTGGATGCGTCAAGCCAGAACATTATGCGCTGCTTGCGGAGCCTGTCAGCCATGATTCCGCCAATAGGGGTCAGCAGAAGCAGTGAGATGATAGGCAGGCCGAGTGCAAGGCCGTATTGGGCGGCGGAGCCTGTCGCGTCAAGGACATAAAGTGGAAGTGCGAAACTTAGTATCATGTTGCCGAAGATTGATATAATCTGGCCGAATACCACCAGAGAGAAATCTCTGTTCCAAAGTTTTCCGATTACTGTTTCCATGTGAATTACCTCTTCTTTAATTGATGTCTTTTGTTTGTGAGCGCAGTTTAACATTTTAATAAAACCCGCACAATAATTTACCTGCGATAGGTAACATATCGCAGGTAAGAGGTAAAAAAATACAGGTAAGAGGTACGCCGGGATTAGCCCACAGCACAGCTAGAATAACGACAACTGAGCCTCATAGCCTTGTTTGTACTGGAAGGTTATGCTCTTCATACTGTAAATTATTTCCTGCTTTTCGCATTCGCTGACAAATGCTTCCCAGAGTTTTTTAGCATTGGGGCTTGTGCAGTTGTAGCGCAATCCATAGCGGCTGATATATTTCTCTTTAAGCGAAGGGTAAAGCTCATCAAGTTTCTGGTAGTAATACTCCCTGTTTCCGTCCCTGAGGGTCATGCCGAAGGCAGGGTATATAAACTTAGCGCCCGCTTCCTTTGCAAGCCTTACGATGCCTGTTATGCTATCCTCGGTGTCGCTGATAAATGGGAGAATGGGCATCATGAGCACCCCGCAGTAAATGCCGCGGGCTGAGAGTTCCTTGAGTGCTGCAAATCTACTGGATGAGCAGGGCGCATTGGGCTCAATTTTTTGGCTAAGCCCGTCATCGTCTGTGGTTATGGTGAGCTTTACAATCACAGGGGAATGGCGCTTTATATCCTGTAAAATGTCGGCATCGCGGGTGACGAGAGCGCTCTTTGTGACAATCGCTGCGCCAAACTGATATGCGTTAATAAGCTCCAGTGCGTTGCGGGTAAGCTTTAGTTTACGCTCCAAAGGGTTATACGGGTCACTCATGGCACCAGTGCCCACAACTCCTGATCTCACCTTGCGTCTTAGGTCGTCGCGTATAATCCGCAAAGCGTCCTCTTTGACCTTGATTTTGTCAAACTCCGTGTTGCCGTAGCAGGTGCTCCGACTGTCGCAATAAATGCAGCCGTGGGAGCACCCGCGGTAGATGTTCATATTATAATCGGTGCCAAACCATTCGGCAGGCCTTTTGGTTTTTATAACGATATTTTTGGCGGGTATGAGATCCATAATATTGTCCTCATCCATCTTTGTAAAGCGTTTAGGAAAGCTGTGCAGCTTAGTATTTCGCATTCCTTGGCGGTGGTTATTGATTATTCGGATTTATCGCGCAAATTTACATCCAGGCGGTTATAACTCATTCCAATGCCCTGCGCATCAAGGCTGTGCTTTATTTCTTCCAGGAGGCGAAACCGCGTTGGCCAGAATTCGGAGGTTTTGGTCCAGGCGCGGACTATATATTGAATCGAATTATCTTCATAGGAAAAAACATTTACAAATGGCTCAGGTTCGTCCAGAATGCCGCTTTGGGTTTCGATAGCTGCATGGAGGGCGCGCTTTACATCTTCTATAGGGTGTTCGTATCCAATTCGGACATTGATGTCCAGGCGGCGGTTTTCCTCAACGGAGAAATTAGTTATGATTTCATTGGCTATGCTGCTATTGGGAACCATGATGATTTTGTTGTCAGGCATGCGGACTTTTGTGTAGGCTAGGCCGATTGACTGTACAGTGCCACTGATTCCGCCGGCGGCTTCTATGAAGTCGCCCGCTTTGAAGGGGTGTGTTGCGAGTATCATCAAGCCGCCTGCCAGCTTTGCCAGGGAGTTCTGCGCTGCCAGCGACACGGCCAGGCCGACTATGCCGAATACTGCCAGCATTGAGGTTATCGGTATGCCCAAGGTGTTCGCAACTGTCAAAAATGTTATTATATACAGAAGTATTTTAATTACTGTGCGCAGTAGTGTTTTTACACTGGAATCAACTTTTAGTTTCTCGGCAGCTTTGGTAAAAATGCGCAAGAAAATTCTGATTGCGATTAGACAGAGGATTAGTACTACCAGTGCCTGCAAGATGTTGTAGACCTGTATGTTGAGGTCGGCAATGCCGATGTTTTGCCAGATTTCTTGAAAGTTTATCATGGGCTACCTCTCCGTTTTGTTATTAATATTCATTGTACACGTTTTTCTTTAATATGCAAGGGCAGGGGTGCGTGCCTGAGAAAAGTGGAGGGAAGTGTGAGGGAAGTGCTGGAGTAAGCCGTCCGCCGTCAAGAGTCCGCAAGGGGCGGCAGTGCGCTCTGGGGGAATGCGCCATGGCCTTCGTCAGTCACGTCTACATTGGCGGAGGCTTGATACATTGGTGAAAACTTGTGTTCCAGACTGCGGCCATGTCACACTCCCCCAGAGCGCACTGCCACCCCTCGCGGACTCTTGACGGCTGTCGTGTGGTGGGTTGTAAAGCATATGCTTGACGGAAGCGCGAGGGCGCTTAATTTTCCGTTGTGAATGCCTTTTTATAAACCCTGTGCTAATGTCTGTATTCATTTCACGAAAAATTCACAACCTTTATCATAATTCATGATAAAATCACTCCAAAATAAGCGGTCAGATTCTTTGAAGCATGGTTAATAATTTCACAAATTATTGAAGAGGGTTGACAGAATATGAGAAATCGCCCCCCGGGTTTTGATAGTTTAATAACGGAAACCAGCCATCAGGTTTTGGTTGCCACAAAAACAAAGTAGATGAAAAGTGATTAAATCTCGCAGGATGTTGCGAAATTTAATCACTTTTTTGATTTTGCA
>WQRL01000059.1 GCA_009786775.1 Oscillospiraceae bacterium | reverse complement strand
TGCATCTTGCAGTCGGAAACTCCCGCAAAGCTCAGCAGCGAGCGCAGCTTGTCCAGGTAAGCCGTGACCTCTTCCGCTGCTTTAAAATCGGGGTTTGAAACTATTTCCACAAGGGGCACCGAGGTACGGTTAAAATCCACCAAGCTTGAGCGAGTGCGGGGGTCGTGGACGAGCTTCCCGGCATCTTCTTCAATGTGAATTTGCTTAAGTGTAATGCGCTTATCCCCTTCCGCCGTGCTGATATCCACCCAGCCATTTGTGCATATGGGCGCAAATAACTGTGTTATCTGATATCCCGCTGGGAGGTCGGGGTAAAAATAGTTCTTTTTGTCAAATGTCATCATGGGGGTTATCTCACTGTTTGTCACAATTGCGGCAGCAATTCCTAAATCGACTGCCCCTTTGTTTGTGACAGCAGGCATTCCCGGCATCCCGGCACATGCAGGACAAACGTTTTCATTCTGATCCGCGCCAAACTTCGCGCTGCATGAGCAAAATAATTTTGACTCCGTGGACAGTTCCACATGGACTTCCAGACCCATTACAACTTCATATTTCATATGCTTTTCACCTCCCACTACTTGTTTCCGGTAATTGCCATTAAGATATCTTCACGACCGGGAGCTGCAGCTATTGTCATCAGTGGCATTGTAACTGCGGGAATCCCGCAAAGCCTGGCTATGCCTGGGGTGGGTACAACAATTGCGTCATATTTATTAAATTCCAGAGAGTCCCTAATTAGCCTTCTCACCCTCATAGCCTTGTCGTAGAACTTTAAGTAATTATCATGTGAGAGAACCAGCGCACCGGCCATCGCTGCAAGTTTTACGTGAGGCCCGAAGGCCGAACGTGTTTTCGTATATAGCTCCCGCAGATCACCATAACCCTCCGCCCTATATCCGAACTTGATTCCGTCATACCGGCTTATATTGTTTGAAAGTTCGGCACAACAGAGGATTTGCATTACAGGATTACAGTACTCAAAATGTTTTAGCTCTGTGTCAACTGTTTCAACCCCCGGCGCAAAGCCAAGAAGGCTGACGGCTGTGGCAGATTCCCAGAGTCCATTTTCTATGTTGGACGGAATACCAATTTTGATATCTGCGCCATCTAATCTTACATTTTCCATTTCCTGTCTGCCACTTGCGCAATCGGGGTCAATCATCGCGCCATCTTTAGGGTCATGCCCTGAGATAATCTCCAAGATTTGAAAACCTTCACTCGGAGACCTGCAAACCACGCCAATTTGATCCATGGATTGCACCGAAGGAATAAGGCCGTATCTGGACACTGTGCCGTATGTTGGATGTATATAATAGAGCCCGTGCTCGGCTGCTTCAAGGCTAACCGCTCCTGTGTAATCATTGCACAAAGCGAAGTCGGCAGCGTTTTCTGCTACTGCCGCAACAGCTCCAGAGTTCACGATCTCAAGACGTTCTAACGAGTTCTCCAGACCGTATTTGGAGTTCTTTAGCTCAAATAATCCGTTCGTTCCGAACTCATTCATCAAAGTTCTTCCGGCAATCACAATCCCGGCAGCTTTGAGCTTTCTTACTGCCTCTGCCTCAACCGGCGAGATGAAATTCCCAAAAATTTTCGATCCGGCAGCCGCCGGACTTCCTTTAATCATTATCGAATCATCCACAACCGCACGCTTTGCACCGGCGGGGACACTCTCATCAAATTTCGTTACGAAATACTCCACTCTTCCCTCCAAACTCACAAGAAGCAATTTGACACCAGCCAGACCCCTCTCGCTTCAGATTTCAAATTATTGTTACATTATTGCCGGCCCTTCGCCTAGGGCACTGACCTTTAACTTTTCAGCCCAGTCTTACTCACCTGTCTGCCCATTTCAGTGCCTATTCCTCAGTGCCTATTCCAATGTCCCCGGCACCTGAAAATAACCGTCATACTGCTCCGGGGCATTGGCTAGAAGCTCATCTCTAGTAATAATCTTCTCCGCAACATCCTCCCGCAGCACATTATATCTGTCTATAACCGACACTAAAGGCTCAACACCCTCAACATCGGCACTTTCAAGTTTTGCAAATCCTTCAAAAAGCAAATTAAGACGCTCCGCGAGCATTTCACGCTCACCTTCTTGCAAGTCCAGCATGGCCATTGCTTCATATTGAGATATTTCAAGCATTAGTTTCCCCCCAAATATTGAAAAATCTGAGCGTTACCGCCCAGGATAAAATACCATATACACTATGTGTAGTCAAATAATGATTCAAGGATTTTTATGTGACTGCTCGGTCTAAACCATCCGTCGAACATGGGCAAATGCTCTGTGGGAAAGCGAAGCGGCCCGCGAAATCCACCTCTTTTTAGGTTGCCAATTATTTGCTGATTAGGTTGACGGTTCCGAGGGCCTCTTAGAGTATAAAACATTGAATTTCTCGTCATTTCTGATTTTTAGTTCTTTTGTGTTATTATTTTCAGCTATAACGTCGCCGATTTTCTTTTACACAAGTTTCAGCTCCGCAATTCTAGCATTCATTCCATCATGCCTGGCGCCTTTCCAGAGCTTTGAAATGTTTTATTTGACTCTTGGGCTTAATGAAAATCCTCCTTCAGCGCACCCTGCCAGTCGGACCCGGGCAGGTGCTCTGAGGGAAAGTGGGGCGGCCGCAGTCCTGGAACACAAGTTTTGTCCAAGATTCCAAGTCTCTGCCAATGTAGACGTGACTGACGAAGGCCGCTTCACTTTTCCACAGAGCATTTGCCCGTGTCCGACGGATGGTTACAGTACAGATGGTTTATTATCTTTCTAAATCTCTATAACCCCATCAAAACACTTAGTAGCAGACCCCGTCATATACACCCGTTCGCCATCATAGCGTACTACCAAATCCCCGCCTTGCATTTTGACAGTTATGTCTGTATTCTTTTCGCAATGCCCGTTTTCGACAGCCGCCACTGCGGCTGCACAAGCACAAGTACCACAGCTTTGGGTTTCGCCATTGCCCCGCTCCCAGACCCGTAGCATTATGGACGACTCGTCGAGAACCTGTATAAAGTTGGCATTTATCCGGTCAGGGAATATCCGGTCGGCCTCAAAATCCGGCCCAATCTTTTGAAGGTCCAGTGTATGTACATCATCACAGAACACCGCTACATGTGAGTTGCCTATATTCAGGCATGTCACATGGTACTCTTCCCCGCCTATTGTGGTGAGTTTGTTAATTATTTTCTCCCCGCCAATTTCAACAGGGATGCTAGATGGGCTAAAGTCCACGGGACCCATATCCACCGTGAGCTTTGTCGCCACATCCTCTGTTGTGGTAACTTGGATGCGCCGTAAGAAACCCTCGGTTTCTATTGTGACTTCCGGCTTGCGGACAATCCCCTCGTCATATAAATACTTAGTCACGCAGCATAGAGCATTGCCACCGACTCCGCCCGGGGTGCCGTCCATATTGTAAATCCTTATGCGGGCATCTGCGTTATGTGCGGGCTTAATCAGTACAACACCGTGACCCCCTATGCCTAAGTGGCGGTCGCTGAGCTTTATGCTAAGGCTCTCGGGGTCTGTGATTTTCTTGAAGTCCAGGCAGTTAAAGTAGATATAGTCATTGCCGCAGGCCTGCATCTTGGTGAAGCTGAGCTTCCTCTTGCCTGTGCGCATTTTGTTAATGTCCACCAGCTCAATAGTAGTATCCCAGTACTTACTCATGAGGCAGTCGGCTATGGCATTGGCCGTATCCACTGAGGTCAGGCATGGAATGGAGCGCTCAACTGCCTTGCGCCTCATCTTTACGCTGTCCCTGTCGGGGTCGCGCCCCTTGGTGGAGGTGGAGATTACATAGCTTATTTTGCCGCTTTCAATTAGGGGCAAAATATTATCATCGCTCTCGTAAATTTTGCCGACGGATACAGTCTCCAAGCCCACGCTCTTTAATTTGTTCGCCGTGCCGCCTGTGGCATAAAGTTTGAAGCCGAGCTTTGCAAATTTGTGTGCGACATGAATCATCTGAGCTTTGTCCGGATCTTTTACGGAGATGAAAATGCCGCCTTTTTTGTTCATATTATATCCTGCAGCCCGCATACCCTTGTAGAGGGCTTCTTCGCGTGTGGATGCTATGCCCAGCACCTCGCCTGTGGACTTCATTTCTGGCCCCAGCTGTATATCTAAATCCAAGAGCTTTGCAAATGAGAACACGGGAACTTTGACCGCCACATATGGGGGCTGCTTGGCAACTCCTGTGCCGTACCCCATATTTCTGAGCTTACCACCCAGCATGCAGTGGGTGGCCAGTTCAATCATCGGCACACCGGTTACCTTGCTTATATAGGGCACAGTGCGGGATGAACGCGGGTTTACTTCGATCACATAAAGCTCACCCTCGCTTAGAAGATATTGAATATTCACAATACCGCTAACCTTCAAAGCCATGGCAAGGCGCTTTGTGTGGTCGATTATCTTGTTTTGCATGTAGTCGTCCACATTCCATGCAGGGTAAACTGCAATTGAGTCCCCTGAGTGGACGCCTGCGCGCTCAATATGCTCCATGATGCCGGGGATCAATATGTCGGTGCCATCACAAATGGCATCCACCTCTAGCTCTGTGCCTATGAGGTATTTGTCTATCAGTATGGGATTTTCAATATTTTGCCTGAGTATTATTTCCATATACTCACGTATATCATCCTCGGAGTACGCTATGATCATGTTTTGGCCGCCCAGGACATATGACGGGCGCATTAGCACAGGGTAACCTATGCGGCCGGCTGCGTTTAGGGCCTCTTCTTCGGTCATAACTGTGTAGCCTTCGGGCCTGAGTATCTTAAGCTCTTCAAGAAGGGCATCAAAACGCTCCCTATCTTCGGCTGCATCAATGCTCTCAGGCTGTGTCCCCAGAATTTTCACGCCAATTTTCTGAAGATGCGAAGTTAGTTTAATAGCGGTCTGGCCTCCGAACGCAACCACTGCCGCATAAGGCTTTTCAGTCTTTACTATATTGTGGACATCTTCGTTTGTAAGAGGTTCAAAGTAGAGCCTATCCGCCGTGTCATAGTCGGTGGAAACTGTTTCCGGGTTATTATTGGCTATGACCACATCGAATCCCTGAGCTTTGAGCGCCCAGACGCAGTGGACGGAAGCGTAGATCNGAATTCAATGCCCTGCCCTATGCGGATGGGGCCGGAACCAAAAACTATAACAGTACGCTTTTCTTTGCCGGCAGCCTTCATTTGGCTGGCTTTAATTTCCAGTGCTTCATTTTCTTCATCAAATGTCGAGTAGAAGTAGGGTGTATCCGCTGCAAATTCCCCTGCGCAGGTGTCAACCATTTTGTAAACCGGAGCCAGCGGGCTTTGAATCTTCTTTCCGGTAAGGCTCTCAATTGTAACATCCTGCCACCCCATACGCTTGGCCTTTATGTAGGTAGCCTCATCGGAAGCCCCGCTCAGAAGGGCCTGCTCCATCTGCACCAGGTTATTTAGCTTATGCAAAAACCACTCGTCAATTTTATTTATTTCATAAATTTCGTCAATTGAAACGCCGCGGCGCAGAGCCTCATAGACGACGAATATACGCTCATCGGTGCTCTCGTGCAGACGCTCCTTAATTGTCTTTATATCAAGGGTTTCCAGGAATGTGTCAATCAGGCAGTCCTTGCCCAGCTCGGCACCCCTTACAGCCTTCATAATGGCTTCTTCAAATGTGGTGCCTATGGCCATAACTTCGCCTGTGGCCTTCATTTGAGTGCCAAGTGTGCGCTGGGCGTAGACGAATTTGTCAAATGGGAATTTCGGGAACTTTACAACCACATAGTCGATGGCAGGCTCAAAACAGGCACTGGTTCTCTTGCCTGTTACCGCATTTTTTATCTCATCAAGGGTGTAGCCTATGGCTACCTTTGTCGCCACCCTGGCTATAGGATAACCTGTAGCCTTGGAAGCCAGAGCCGATGAGCGGGATACCCTGGGGTTTACTTCTATAACTGCATATTCAAAGCTGTCAGGGTGGAGCGCAAGCTGGACATTACAGCCGCCTTCAACCCCCAGGGAACACACTATGTCCAAGCTCGCCTTGCGCAGCATTTGATATTCCTTATCAGAGAGCGTAACAGCGGGGGCCACAACTATACTGTCGCCCGTATGTACGCCCACAGGGTCTACATTTTCCATGGAACATACAGCAACCGCATTATTTGCAGCATCGCGCATTATTTCAAATTCAATTTCTTTCCAGCCAGCAATGGATTGCTCAACCAGAATCTGCCCAATAGGGGACATCCGGATGCCGTTTCCTGCAATCTCTGTAAGCTCATCTGAATTGTGGGCAATGCCGCCGCCTGTGCCGCCGAGAGTAAATGCCGGACGGATAATACAGGGGTAACCTATTACTTCGTTTACAAAAGAATGTGCATCCTCAAGGCTCATAACAACCTTTGAAGGGATACATGGCTGGCCGATTTCGAGCATTGTGTCCTTGAAAATCTGCCTGTCCTCTGCTTTGTCAATTGTTTCAGGATTTGCACCCAGGAGCTTAACATTGTGCTTTTCAAGAAAGCCTGACTTAGCGAGCTGCATCGACAGGGTAAGCCCTGTCTGACCGCCCAGTGTGGAGAGCAAGCTATCGGGCTTTTCCTTTTTGATTATCCGCTCAAGCACAGGAATTGTCAGCGGCTCAATGTAAATCCGGTCGGCCATCTGATTGTCGGTCATTATGGTAGCGGGGTTGGAGTTTACGAGAACAATTTCAATCCCCTCTTCTTTCAAAGCCCTGCAAGCCTGTGTGCCGGCATAGTCGAACTCAGCAGCTTGTCCTATGACTATCGGACCGGATCCTATGACCATTATTTTCTTAATTTCCCTATTTAGAGGCACTTGAGCACTCTCCTTCCATCATTTGTTTGAATTTTGCAAAGATTTCTCTTGTTGGATTAAACTGTACGGAAATCGCTGTAAGCCCTGAATACTCAATCCCCTCACAGGTTCCGTCATTTACATTAATATATCTTGCTTTAGCATTGGGGGGGAGCGAGCCACTGTCAACAACATAGCCGTGATTTTGAGTTGTTATAAATGCAGCTGTGGTACCTACCTCTTTTACCGCTTGATTTGCTCCATGATGACCAAACTTCATCTTCTCGGTTTTTGCCCCGTTTGCAAGTGCGAGAAGCTGATGGCCGAGGCCATAGGCCAGAATTGGAATATTTTTGGAGCAGAGCTTCTTTATTTCCTCTACAATCTCCATGCACTCTCCCGGGTCACCCGGCCCGCTTGTTATAACTATGCCTCCTGGCTCATCTGCGAGCAGCTCTTCAGCCTTTGCGTCATAGCTCAAAATGTCCCAAATTTGAAGCCCGCTTTTTACCATATCATCAATGAAGGCTTCCGATGCACCCAAGTTCCAGACTTTTACGCAGCTCTTAGCATCTTTAGTGTCTTCCAGAGCCCCACCGGCCTGAGGTTTCGGAAATTTAGAGCCCGCAGCCGAAGCAGATGCCACTGCATCCGTAATTTTGTAATCGCGCAACTGCTTAAGCTGTGCATCCGTGAGATGCTCTGTTTTAGAAATCATAGCATTCATAGAACCATGTTCGCGGAGTATGCGTGTCAGCTTGCGGGTGTCTATATCATACAGCCCCGGAATCTTCTTTTCGCATAAAAAAGAATCAAGACTTCCTTCACTTCTGAAATTTGAAGGTTCTTGACACCATTCTCTGACAATATACGCTTTTAAGTGTGCCGCCCCAGATCCGAAATCATCGCTGATAACTCCATAATTCCCGACAAGCGGAAATGTCTGTATAACGATTTGGCCGTAGTGGGCGGGGTCAGCGAGAGTTTCCAAGTAACCTGTCATGCCTGTCGTGAAAACCAGCGCACCGGTGGCTTCCCCATCGTAACCAAATTGCTTCCCCCTCAATGCTTGACCGTTTTCAAGAATCAAAAATACATCGCTCAAAACTGTCACCTCCATTTTATTCGATAAATGATATCATAATCACGGGTAGTCTGGCAAGACGAAAATGTCAAGTTTTTATTATTTTTTTACCGCCAGGGTAACACAGGGATCAGAGCGGAGCGAGTTAGCGAGCCTCTGAAATAAGCCGTACTTTCGCTTTTTGCGCAGACTTCGCTATTTGGCAGCCTCACTCCGCTCTGACCCCTGCACTATTACCCTGACGGTAGCACCAAATTGTATACCCCTTAAATAGCTATTTTATTTTTTGCCGTTTTGCTTTGAAAATAAACGCGCCCGTGAGAAGCGCCGAAAGAACAAAGAGCGCCAGTGCCGTTGTGATAACCGCAACCTGGTCCGCAACGCCTGTCTGAGGCATTCCGGAAGGAGGCCCTTCATCTAAAATTGTGCTCATATCCCCGGTGTCATAATCATCAAGCGGGAGCTCATCATCAGTCCGCAACTCCCCAGAGTCATTTTCACCATCTGCTTCATCAGGATATTCATCCAAAGGCACACCATCATCATCCTCAATCACCGCTTCACCTGGCGTTCCGGCTATCGGCTCAGAGCCAAGCGGCGGCGTCGTATCAAAAATGTCCACTTCCTCATCATCATACACAGGATATGACGGCGCTGCCGGCTGAGTCGGAGTTTCAGCTCCAGAACCCGTATCAGTACCCGGGCCGGGATCTGGATTGGGGTC
>WQRL01000058.1 GCA_009786775.1 Oscillospiraceae bacterium | reverse complement strand
CGTCCTGCTCTGCGCATTTGAGATAAGCTCGTTTAGGGCGGAGAGATCAACTACTGGGGGTACCGAAACGCAACCGCAGGTATCCAGCTCCACGAAAAGTTCCAGGTCAAACCACAAATCAGAGCTTGTGGCGGAATTGTTTCCGACCACTGCAGTTAGTACATTTTGTCCGTGTCGCAGTGCCAAATCAAAGTTTGTCCTGCTTGCGGCATCGTGCATCATAGTGGCGGCAGCTTGGGTTGGAACGCCCATGTTGCGGTGGTCAAAGTCATAATTTATGTGGAATGTGCGGTGCTGTGCGTCTGTATTTTGTCCAACGAAAACACCCCAGTTAACCGGATGTCCGATTCTTATATTGTTTGAAGCATTTGTGGCTGTATTGGCCCGGTACACTTCGATGCCGTTTATAAATAGAACGAGAACATCATCCAGTCTGTGGGCACCATGTACACTACCTATATTTTCCAAACAGAAATGCTCCGGCAGGTAAAATGTTCTGGCAAAATACGTGAATGTGTGTACAGGATTTCCAGAACTGGGATTTCCAGGGTTGGCAGAGCGTCCGGCAGAGCCTCCGGTTGTAGGAATGACTGTCGCCAGAGTAAGGCCTGTGCCTGAACGTGGAGAACCAAATCCTATCGGAGTCGGCTGACCGGCAGGGTTCGCGCCTCCGCCCGGCCATGTTGCAAAGACATCGGGATTAAAGGCATCATAAAGAAATGCTGAATTACTTCTGCCGAAGAACCGGTAGCGGGCGCCGAAGTAAGAGATGTATCCGTCGAACGGGCGTTGCGGCTCAAATCCCACTGACACATCAATTGAAACCGTCATCGGCGGCGTGAATCCACCTACACCGGCTGGTGGGTTTGCCACAGTACCGAAGATTGTGTATGTCTGCTGTGATGTCGGCGCGGGGTTAAACTCCGGAGTGATGGAGTCCATGTTCCAAGTCACATCTGCAAACATAGGTCTGACATTTACGCCGTACGCGCCGCCGGGATTGCGGATTGCAGCAATATTTCCTGCAAGCGGCTCACGGACACTGTTGCTGCGGATATCGGTTTCTATCGCTATACGCGCAGGCAAAAGGCCTTCAATCGCATCAAGCGTAGTGTTTAGCGGCAGCTCGCTGATTGGAGTTGTAACTCCACGTAAAAAAGTACCCATCTGCGAATCATCCATCTGACGCAGGCCGGAATTTAACACTTCCGCCGGCACATTTCCATCCGCATCCCTTTGTACGATGGTGTATACGTCAACCAGTGTGGTTGAACTGTCAGCGTTAACCTGGTAGGTGGCGACAGAGAAAGTATAAGGAGTGACATCAACTACAGAGAAATTGCGGTGGAAGTTCTGATTGTACGCCGCAATGTAATGGCGGCCTGCCATTGCAGTCACATTGTAATATCCGCTTCCGCTGGCGCTGTTAAACGCTATGTACACGATACCGCTGGGGTCAAGAACGGCGTTTGTGGGAGTTGACTGAATCTGCCCAGCCCCGTCAAGCCAGTCCTGATTTAGCTGCGGCACATTGCTATACATTTGGTGAGAGCGGGAGTATGAGTGGCAGTGCCCAGACAGCACAGCGTCAATACCCAAACGCTGAAACTCAGGAATCCAGTTGGATATAATTTGATTTTTGGCGCCATCCGTTGTAGCGCGGTATACCGAATATGGCGGATGATGGAATGTAACAACTCTCCAATCCACATACGGATTATCCTCTATTACACTTTCAAACCAGCCGAGGCGGCCACCGCCCCAAGTGCGTGTATTAGAATCCAGGGCGATAATGAGCATGTTACCCCATACTACATAATAGTCAAACTGAATCGGCTGTGTCCCGTGGCGGCGTGCATTATCCAAAACCGTGCCGGAACCTGTAGGATTAGATGTATTGTAATGCCTGTGCCAAAGTATTCCGTTGGAATTTGTTGTACCCGCTTCATGGTTACCGACAACCGGCATTAGAGGTATATTGTGAAACTCAGAAGGCGTAAGCAAAATGTCATACATATATTGCGAACGAGTCATATTGTTTGTGTTAGTGTGTATCTGATCGCCCACGGACAAGAAAAAGCCCGCATCAGGAACTTGCGCCGCGGCAACAGACATTGTGTTAACCCATCCAGCGCGGTCTAGAGCTGCATTCTGCACGCCCACGCCTATTTGCGGATCTCCGCCAATCAAAAAGCGGAAACTATCATCGCCACCGGTTCTAAACTCCTTGCGGCTTGACTCAAAGCCTGCACCGGTTACCACATATTCGTATTCAGTTCCTGGGTGAAGACCTGTAATTGTCACCTGATGCACCGTGTAGTCAGGAGTGCTTGCCCAAGCGGGAAACCAAGTTGAGCTAATAGAGCGCGTGTTAAGCGTCTGTGTTGTGGACACTGCTACTTGCACCGGAGTATCTCCGCCAGCCGGATAAACGCGGATACCCCCTGTTGTTGATTGAGAATGCCAAGTGAAACGCATTTCCTCTACCGTTCCACCCGGAGTAAGGTTAAGATTTCTGTAATTTCCAGCTCCGGCAATGCTCCGCGAAGCAAATAAAGATGCGCCTTCATGTCCATTTGGCCCTATTGCATACTCTACATGCTCACCCGGGCCTGACTCATATCCGAAAGCCGCTGTTGCAGTCCCTAAAACCAAAACAACCAGAAGCAATAGAGCTAGGGCGCGTTTCCCATGACGTGCTTTTATCACCATCGTGTATACCTCCATAAAAATTAGATTGCAGATCTGTCGGCCGACTATCTGCAATCATTTTAGCACCGTAGTGTAAAGCCCAACATCATTTCTGAGTAAAGTTTTGGTAAAATGACTAAAATCTTAATAAAATTTTAGTAAAATGGCACAAAAAGAGGTTTGTACTCATAATGAGTACAAACCTCTTTTTGTGTATAAATTTATAGCAGGCCGCAGGCGGGATGCCCGTTGTTATTGCAAAACACAGCTTTTTTGAGTATACTATGAAAAACGGTTAAAGGCAGAAATCCCTGCATAATCGGAGCACATATCGTGGCCAGAATGAAAAATTTGCCTGATATGTGAATATCCCACTCAAAATTGTGCCATTACCTACTTATAAACGTAGTGAGAACATACTAGCTAGGAGGCAAAAACTATGTATAGTAATGAAGAAATAAATCAACTGGTAAGCATTGTTGCAGAGGTTTCAGATCCTGACAGAATCATTTTGTTTGGCTCATATGGTTATGGAACACCTGATGATAAAAGCGACCTTGACTTGCTAGTCATCAAAAATGGCGCTGACTTTACTATTGATGATGAAGCGCAGCTAGCAACAGAAGTATATTTCAAAAGAAAAGAACGAAAAATCCGTGCCAGGTATGACGTGTTCTTTCAAACCGAAAGCCAGGCAAAAGCTGCAGCAGAAAAAGGAGGCGCATTTGTAGATGCGCTCAGTAAAGGAAAAATTGTATATGAACGTATTCATCAGTAAAAACGCTGAACTGTTCCACAAGGCGATTGAAGATATATGGATATCTGAACAAATTTGGAAAGTTACTCCTAATAACGCAGTCTGGCATTGTACTCAAGCTGTTGAAAAAATTCTTAAAGGCTATTTGAAATGTACAGGCAAAAATTATGAACACGGCCACGAACTTATAGCACTCCTTGAAGACGTTGAAGTTTATACAACACTTACTCCAGATACAGTCAGGTATATTCACTTTCTAAATAGATATAGTACCGGATTAAGATATAAGCATATGACCTCAGACCCGACTGCCGATGATGCAAAACTTGCAATAGAGCGGGCAAAGTGTATTTTATCAGAATTTAATAATCTTGCAACAGTTAAGGAACACATCCAAGAAGCGAAAGAGGTGCATAAGAAAGCCCTTGGCAAGTTGAATGACTGATGGATTCGCATGGGCTGTATATTGATTTACGAATAAATAAAAAGCAGGACTTGAGTGTTCAATCTCGCCCTGCTTTTCTTTTTAATTATTTTTATTTTTATGAAGTTGCTCTTTGAAAGCGGCTTTTAGTGCATCTGTACCAGTTTTGTTTGTTAAATCTTCTACATTCAGTTTACCCATTTTAATTAACTTGCAAATTTCAATATAGGCTTTTCCCATTGCAAGAGTTATCAATCCTGCTGTTGCCGCAGAAATTGCCCCACCTGCAATTGACCCTTTTATAGGGATAAATTTTAATAGGTTAGCAACGATAGTTCGTCCTAAAAGAGTTGCTCCACCTACGGCAATTACGGCTATGGCTAATGATTTAAGTGCATCCTTGCTTACATCAATCTTAAAAACTGCGTTGATGGATGCCATCATGGCAACTTGTTGGGCAATAATCAATGGAGCATCCATAAATGGCACAGGGATAGCTCCTGTTGCTCCAGTGGAAGCAACAAAGCCAAGTACAATATTGTCAGCCTTTTCGAGCATTTCTTTATACTCATAACCTTGAAGGTCAGCAAACAAATCATCCTCATAATTGTTTGTTGTAGTGTTTTCGTTCATTTCAACATCTCCTATCTTTTTTTAATTTAGAAAATAGTCATCTACTGCTCGTTTGTTCCAAAGGATTTTGCTATTCGCACAGCCTACATATTGAGCAAGTGAAATTGAGCCTGCAAAAGCTACGTTCACATCTATATCGAAAGCAAGGTCAAGAACCGATTTGAATTTTGCAAACTCTTTAAACAACTGTTCTATGAGAGCAATATATTCAGCGTCCAGATGCTCATTTATTTGTTTCATATCGCTATTAAAGCTGTCAATTATGGCTTGTTCCTTTTGCGATAAATTGTTTTTTGCAATACCATACATGAACATACCAGCAGTATTTCCGATAATTGCACCGAGGATGGGTACTGGTATCATCACCTGCCCTATGAGCGAAGAAATCGCACTTACTGTCACATCAAGGCATACAACTTCTGAATTGATTATAAAGTCCTCTGTTGAAATTTTGCCTTGCTGCAATAATCGAGCTTGGCTAACAACGCCAAATGTTGCGGTTACTAACGCCGAAGCTACAGCAGCAGGTGTTGCGGTGAAGTTTGTAAGCCCATAAATACTTGCACCACGGATTGCGCCTTTTCCGCCACCAACAGCAGTATCAATGCCAACATCTTGCCAGTCTTTCGCTGTAAATTCAGAAATCCTTTTGCCAGATTTTATTTTTTTATGAACACCTAGACAAAAACTCATTCCTCCTTCGATACCAGCGGATATAGCCGTTATTTTTAATCCTTCTTGCAGTGATGGCTTGCTTTGCTGATAGGCTTCTTTGCGTCGTTCTTGGTCTTTATCCTTAATGGACACTTCTTCTTTGTCAATGGTATTTTCATAAGTATTTCGTTGTGTATCGGAGTAATCTATAGCAGTTGGCTCAATTTTTGCTGGGTCAATTCCTGTTTCATCAAGAACTTTGTGAATGTTTTTCCACAATGAATAATCTTTGTTTGGCAGTTTGCCCGCCTGCTCTGGCGAAAGGTCAATCAACTCCTTAAATTTTTCATAATAGTCCTTTGGGATTTGATAGATGCCACCGCTTTTTGTGAACTCAGGATATGTTTTACAATGTTCCTTGATGGCATCAAAACCAAGATTTAGTTGTCGAAATTTTTGCTGTATTTCATCGTCACCACGAATGTAATCAACCACACCATTATCGTCAATAAGAAGATAATCAGTGTTTGCACCAACTACAAGTTTTCTGGCATTTTCAATGCCCACTTGCATACGTTCTGCAATAAATCCGTGCATCCCCTTATCACCACCACGATTTTTGGTGACAACTTCTTCGAATACGGATGTTTTGAGCTTACTAAGTGCTTCTAATGCGCCCTGTAAATTTTCATCTTGAGCGGTAAGGCTTGCCACTAACCTATCAATCCGTAGTTGGTTGAGGTGGTCTACCCAAGAAGCGACAGCCTGCTCCTGTGTGCTTTTAGCAATTTGAGATGTGTTCAAGATAGGCCACCCCCTCAATTAACCGTTTTGTTGAGCAATTCAGATAAAGACAACGCATTGTTGACCAATGTGCCAAGCTGCAATTGTTTGTCGGTGTCTATATCCGAATAATTATGACCCTTCAATGAACGCAGCTCTACGATTTGATTTTCAAACAGTTCAAGAAGCGATTCGGTTTTCTTGATAAGCTGTTCAATTTTTGCTCCTGTTTCTTTTAATTGCGCTCCAGCAAAAGTTATCGTTTTTGCTTCGTCTATGGCTTGATTAGCTATCTTCTTATTTTTACTGCCGAGAAATATCATATTCCCACCTGCGACAGCCGCTGCAATCCCCCAACCGATTGGTCCTGCTAATGCCAATAACGCTTGCCCTCCTGCAACTCCAGCACCCCCAGCAGCAATGGCACCACCACCAAGCCAAGCAAGTGCCGCCTTTGTAGCAACTGCACCTGAGAGAGATGCAATTGCAGTTCCTGTCGATGCTGTGCCGAATGTTGTCGCAACCCACATTGCAGCGGTGGGTGCTAACGCTGCAACAGTTGCCCCAGCACCAACTCCAACAGCTGCCCCTACTCCAGATTTTATTGCACTCTGACATGCTTCTTGTGCATAATTTTCGGTGTTGCGAAAAGCAATAATATCAGCTTCTATTTTAACAAGTTTTGCATTTATTTCCTTTGGTGTATTAGCAATGCTATTTATCAAATTTTCGCATATTTCAATTTTGATAATGGAGTCTTTGCGCAACTCATAGAGTTTTAGCCCCCATTTTTGAACATCACCCAAAATACCATTGTATTTATTGACAGCCCTTTCATGGATTGCAAGTGCTTCCTTCTTGGTGTTGTTATTTAACATAATTTACAGCCCCTTCTGTCCATATTTTTCACTCTGCTGTTCTGTATATAAATATTATCTCACAGATTAAAGTTAAAAAGGTCGCTATGAAAGCGACATTTAACAACCGAGCAAAGGTAAGCGGTATCGGCCTAAGAGTTCATTCACTTCATCTATGTCATATCGCTGGTTTTGTATGGCTTGTATAACTATCACATCAAAGGGCATAGAGGGCGATGCTGATAAAGTATACCCAGCATAACTCAAAAGGCTTATCGTTTCTGCGTAATCCAATTCGAGCGCAAGAGCAAGTGCTATAATTATTGGTCTGCTCGGACGGTAGCCAATTTTTCGCATTTTAGAAAATTGCCTGCGGTCAATTCTTGCACGCTTGTAAACTTCTGTATCTTTAAGACCTTTTTGGTCGATATAGCGAAAAAGTTCTTCGGTGAACGATGTGCCTCTTCCCTCTAATGCAACTTCTACATTCTTTTCAAACCAAGAAAACTTTGAACTCATGGCAATTTCCCCCACATTATAATAAAAATTTCATACGGTTGTTTTAGTTTTTGTTATGTTCTCTAGCCCCCCAAGCGGGCATTTCTATCCCCTCAACAAAATCCAAAACACATTTGAGATACAGGAGTACGCTCTAACGACTGGGGTATTTGCGAACTTGCCAATTATCACTGTGATGGATTAATCACACAAACGAAACAACTGATAGTTCACTTTTCTGCGGTAGCACACTTGAAGACTGGTTTAAC
Source organism: Oscillospiraceae bacterium (assembly GCA_009786775.1). Classification (GTDB taxonomy): domain Bacteria; phylum Bacillota; class Clostridia; order Oscillospirales; family Oscillospiraceae; genus WRMH01. The sequence continues at coordinate 1,112 of WQRL01000058.1, read as the reverse complement.
CCAAAAGTCTACTGTTCATTTAAGGGGGCCTTACAAATTTATCCATATCAAATTTGTAAGGCTTTTGAGCGGCGACACATCCGTTATTTGATTGCCCCCGAAACCAATATAATAGTATGAATCAATATCATATTTTCTCCACATTACAAGAGAAAATCCCCAATCACGCACCGCACAGCATCCAAAAAGCCGTAGGGTGGGTACGCCGCCTGCGGGCTACTGACGCAGCAAATTAGCGCCTGTAGGCGAAATTTCAGAAAAAGGCGAGCACTGTCCGAGCGAAGCGAGTTTGCGAGCCTCTGAAATGAGCCATACAGGCGCTTATTTGCGGAGCCGTAGCCAGCAGGCGGCATGCCTGCCCTACGCTTTTCCGGATGCGTCAGCCAGCCTTAGCCTTGCAAGGCTTTACCACTGAATAATTGCGACAGGCTTTATTAGGTCGTTGGGCTTCTCATGCATTACATGGAGCATCTCATCCACCTTGTCAAACCCAACATAGCTGTGGGTCAGCAGCGGGCTTGGGTCAATCCTGCCCGTGGTGATTAGGGACGCCAGCCTTTCCAAACGGCGGCGGCCGCCCAGCATAAGGCCGCCCGCGATAGTTTTGTGACCCATTCCGACACCCCACTCTACACGGGGTATCTTCACATAATCCCCAGTGCCCAAGTAGTTTACGTTGCCTATGATGCCACCGGGCTTGAGCATTTTAATCGCCGCATCAAATGTGTCCACATCTCCGCCAGCAACCAAAACCTTGTCAACCCCCTTACCCTTGGTCAAAGAGAGAATCTGCTCGTCAAGCGGGCCATCCTTGTAGCTTATAATGTCCGTTGCACCATATTCCTTCGCAACCTCTATGCAGTTCGGGCGCGTGCCCACAGCGAAAATATTCGAGGCCCCGCGCAGTACAGCCCCGCGGACAGCCATCAAACCGACAGGCCCAATCCCGATGACGCATACGCTGTCACCATAGCTGACATCTGCAAGCTCTGAGGCGTGAAGCCCTGTGGGAATCATATCTGAGAGCATAGTAGCCACACCCAAATCCATTCCTTCGGGAAGGTGGGCTAAGTTACCGTCTGCATCGTTTACATGGAAAAATTCTGCAAACA
>WQRL01000057.1 GCA_009786775.1 Oscillospiraceae bacterium | reverse complement strand
ACTGGTCTATGTCGATTACTTTGTCGAGAAACTCCATGCCGTCTATCCCGCTGTGTTTTCCGGCCCGGGCTTTCGCACCGTTGAGCCCTGAGGCTAGGGCTTTGTAGACCACTTCGTTTATAAGTGAGGATTTGCCACTGCCTGACACTCCTGTCACGCAGGTCATTTTGCCCAAGGGGATTGAAACAGTGAGATCCTTTAGGTTGTTTTCTGCCGCACCGCGTATTGTCAAGTATTTGCCGTTGCCCGGGCGGCGTACCCCCGGGACGGGGATTATCTTTTTGCGGCTCAGGTACTGCCCTGTGGCAGAGCCTTCGCAGGCTTTTATCTCTTCCGCTGTGCCGGCGCACACCACTTCGCCGCCGTGGACTCCTGCCCCCGGGCCGATGTCAACTATGTAGTCTGCGGCCATCATGGTTTCTTCGTCATGCTCGACTACCAGAAGTGTGTTGCCCAAATCCCGCAGGCGTTTGAGCATGTTTAAGAGCTTTACATTATCGCGCTGATGGAGGCCAATGGATGGTTCGTCCAAGATGTACAGCACGCCCATGAGGGATGAGCCTATCTGTGTGGCCAGCCTGATTCTCTGGCTTTCGCCGCCCGAAAGGCTGCCCGCCTGGCGGCTGAGTGTAAGGTATTCAAGGCCGACACTGCGCAAAAAGCCCAGGCGTTCACGGATTTCTTTGAGGATGCGGGTGGCGATCATTTCGTCTTTTTCGGAGAGTTTTAGTCCATCAATAAAACCCAGCGTGCGGGATATGGACATCTCTGTAAGTTCAGCTATGCTTATGCCGCCGACTGTAACGGCCAGAACTTCTTTCTTGAGCCTGCGCCCGTGGCATTCGGGGCAGGGGTGCTCGGCCATGTAGCTTTCCAGCTCCCAGCGCATGGACATGCTCTGGGTTTCTTTATACCTGCGCTCAATATTGTTAACGATTCCTTCAAACGGCTGTGTAAGAATGCCCTTGCCTCTCGGCTGGTCATAGTGAAGGTCAAGTTTTTCACCCTTTGTGCCATAGAGAATCACGTCCATAACCTCTTGCGTAAGGCTCTTAATCGGGGTGGTGAGGCGGAACTTATATTTCTTGGAGAGGGCTTCAAAATACATTTTGGAGATACCGTCACTCTTTACGTTGCCCCAGCCTGAGGCTGTTATGCCGCCTTCTGCGATGGAGAGGGTGGGGTTGGGGATTATAAGTGACGGGTCCACCCGGAGCTGAGTGCCGAGGCCTGTGCATTTGGGGCAGGCTCCGTAGGGGTTGTTAAATGAGAAGAGGCGCGGGGTCAGCTCTTCCATAGATATCCCGCAGTCCTCGCAGGAGTAGTTTTGGGAGAAGAGAAGTTCCCGCTCCTCACCGACTATTTCTATTATTACAATGCCCCCGGCGAGAGCCAGGGCTGTTTCAACAGAATCTGTAAGGCGGCGGGTGATATCCTCTTTAATCACAAGCCTGTCAACCACTATTTCTATGGTGTGGCGCTTGTTCTTGTCAAGTTTTATATCCTCTGTGAGATCGTAAACGCTGCCGTCTACCCTTGCACGGACATACCCGCTCTTTCTGGCATCTTCAAAGACTTTGGAGTATTCGCCTTTGCGGGCGCGTATGACGGGAGCCATCACTTGGATTCTTGTGGCCTCGGGGAGGCTTTGCACATGGTCCACTATCTGGTCTACGGATTGCTGCTTTATTTCCTTGCCGCATTTGTGGCAGTGGGGTACGCCGACACGCGCCCAGAGCAGGCGCAGGTAGTCATATATTTCCGTCACTGTACCCACGGTGGAACGGGGGTTGCGGCTCGTTGTTTTCTGGTCAATTGAGATGGCAGGGGAGAGCCCTTCTATGTAATCTACATCGGGTTTTTCCATCTGACCCAGGAATTGACGCGCGTATGCCGAGAGTGACTCGACGTAGCGCCTTTGACCCTCGGCATATATTGTGTCAAATGCCAGTGATGATTTGCCGCTGCCGGAGATGCCGGTCATGACGACAAGTTTATCGCGCGGGATTTCAATGTCGATGTTCTTTAGGTTGTTTTCCCTTGCGCCTTTTATGAAGATATTGTTTCGCATTAGTTTTGTGTTCTTTCTGTTTCGTTTCAAAATTTGGATGGCCGGTGGATAGCTGGATAGCAGGCGGCTGCCCGTCCGGACAGCCGGTGGAATACCTGCATATTTTATGGTATTAGCTGCCCGTAAGGGGTGGCGGCTATGGCGCTGCCGGGGTTGAAGTAGTAGTCGAAAATCATGCGGGCTATGTCCATGACGGCGGAGCCCGAGCCGCCTTTTTCTATTACTATGGCCACGGCTATTTCGGGGTTGTGGTGCGGGGCGTAAGCTACGAACACGCCGTCATTTACGTTGCGGCTGTCAAATTGAGCTGTGCCGGTCTTGGAGCCTACAAGTATCGGGTAGTTCTGAAACACTGCGCGGGCCGTGCCCCGGTTGCCTATTGAAGCTGCCAGCATTCCGTCGCGGATTGTGTTGATGTGCTCTGTTTCTTCGATGACGTTGCGGATTACAGGCTCAAATGTGTGGAGTTGTTCCGTGAAGTCGTTGCTCATGCGTCTTTGCAAAATTGACTGTTCAAACAAGATGCCGCCGTTGGCGATGGTGGATGTGTAGCTTGCAAGCTGTAGCGGTGTGAAGCGGTTTTCACCTTGACCGAATGAGGTTTGTATCGTGAGGGCGGCCGGCCAGAATGCGGCGCTTGCGTTAATCGCACCTCGCTCGTAGGCATCTAGCCGCCATAAAGGGGAGTCAAGCCTACCTAATGACTGGGGCAGTTCAAGGCCTGTGTGAACGCCAAGGCCAAATTCGCGGGCTGTATCGGCTATGGTGTTTGCCGATTCAATAAAACTTCTATCGTTGAGATGAGCCGCAATCTCCATGAAGTAGACATTGCATGACACCTCTGTGGCTGAAATCATGTCCACATTGTGGTGTCCGACGCGGGCTATTGGGAATATCCAGCAGTTGACAGGATGCCCGCCTTCCAAGTGCGTAAGCCCCAGAAACTGCCCGCCGCAATGTATCGGTGTCCAGCGCCCAACCACTTCCTGGCGCAGGCCTGCAAAACCTGTAACCATCTTGAATGTAGAGCCGGGGGTGTATCTGCCGTGGGTTGCGCGGTTAAACAGAGGCAGTCCGGGGTCGAGGTTAAGTGAGGTAAAGTCCTGAGCCAGCGTAGTTAGGTTGAAGGTGGGGTAGGAGGCCGCCGCCAGAAGCTCGCCCGTCCTGGTGTCCACCACAACCACTGCGCCGCCCGGAATCCTAAGGTCGTCAGGATCTTCCCCGGTGTCCATAGCTTCCAGATAACGCTCGGCATTAATCAGGGATATCTGTGTCCTCAGGGCGTGTTCAACAGCGGCTTGAAGGTCTATGTCAATTGTCAGGTAAATATGGTCGCCGGGTATGGGCTCACTGAGCATATGTACTTCTATCACGCTTCCGTCCACGGTAGAAACTACCCTCTTGCGCCCGTCAATCCCCCGCAAGTATTCTTCAAAGGCGTATTCCGCGCCGACTTGCCCGACGAGGGCATCAAGGGAATAACCGCGCTCTCTTAAGACCTCAAATTGCTGCGGCGACATGCGCCTTATGTAGCCGATTAGGTGGGCTGCATAAGTGGTATGGTATTCACGGACAAATGAGCTTTCGGTAAACACACCCACATGCCCCTGTTCCATTATTAGGGAAATAAAGTCTGTTGTCACATCGGAGAGGAACACGTAAGGGGCGAGATTTCCTATGATACGGCGCATTTCCAGTTCGTGCCTCACGCCGATTATCAGCCTTGCATCCAGTATGCCTATGGTGTAGTCAATTTGGTAGTGCCTGCGCAGCCATGCCAGAAATTCCGAGGCTGTGATGTCGGGGTGGAGCCCCTGGTGATGCTCAATGTAGGCATCGAACCTACGCTGCTGTTCCCTTGTCATGTCCACAAATGCAAATGGCGCGCCACGGGTTATGGGGAAGGTGTCGGTGTGTGTAAAGCCGTGATCCATGGCCATGTATATCATATTTAGTATCGCGGCGTTAAATACATCATTGCCCTGAGCCCGCATACTCGCCCAGTCGAGCATTATATTAAATGACGGCCTGCCCGAAGCTAGGAGTATGCCGTTGCGGTCATATATGCTGCCGCGGGCGGCGTGGAGGTTCACAGTTCGTGAAAATCTGCGCTGCGGTGCATCATAAGGGTTTAGGGCCCTGGCTTCGTGGATTTGGATTCTATATAAGTTCGTTATGAATACTCCCAGCAGTGCTATAAACATTATAAATACAATTGCAATTCTGGCAGGTTTATACATTTTTTGCATATTGTCACTCCTCGCATTTATTTATTTACGCGCCTTGCGTACTTTGCGTGCTTTGCGCACGGTTTGCGCACCTATAGTCACTTTAGATCTTTCAATGCGCTTCCCGATTGATTTTATAAGAGCCCAGATGGGGAATGTAAACAGCAGGCTGTAGACGGTTTGCCATATGGCTGTGCCCATTAGTTCTTGTGCAGGGATTCCGCTCAGGTACATCAGGGGGAACATTTGGATAAATGCCGAGAGCACAAGGACTACGGCGCTCAGAAGAAAATATGTCATGAAAGCGCGCGTCACTGTGGTGTCGGCCAGTGTCCCTACAAGAAGGCCTGTGAATGTCAGCAGTATTGTGAACAGGCCCACCGGTTCATTTAAGGCCAGGTCGCAGAGCAGTCCGGCAAATATCCCCGTGACCCCTCCTGCAAGCCGCCCCTGCGAGATAGCTACCCCCGTGCTCACTAGCGGCAGCAGTAGGGGGGTAATGCCCGCAATCCGGATATACGGGAATATAAGGCCTTGGAATATAAATACCAATATAAGCAGGAGTGCATGTAGGATAACCGTTATTATCAGTGTTTTTCTTTTCATTTGAGTTCTTTCAAACTAACTATTTAATCTATTCTTCAAGGGGTTCAAAATAGGTTATAACAAAAACTTCCGTTATGGCATCAAAGACTCTTTCGGGTCTTACTGTGGCATACCTGCCGATGCCTGTGGGGTGCATGTGCAGGCCTACCACGTTGCCCACTATTAGGTCACGGGGGAACACTTCGCCCCGCCCCGAAGTCACTATTGTGTCGCCGACTCTCACTATCTGGTCGTCGTCTATGTGGTCTAGCATAACCAGCCCGCTGCGCATTAGGTTAAAATCTCCCCTGATGGTGGCCGTGCCCTCACCGACAAAGGCGCCTGCCGTGAATGTCGTGTCAAGGACTGTTATCACTGTGGATGTCGTGGCTCCTACTTCGGAAACCCGGCCTATTAGCACACCGTATTCGGTTGTCACGGCGTTGCCGCTGGATATGTTGGAGTTGGCGTAGCCTCTGTTTATTGTAAATGATGAGGACCAGTTGGAGCCGCCCCAGTTTAGGAATGTGGCTATTTCTGACTGGTGGCCGGGATGCCTGTCGCGGAAATCTAAGGCTGCGCGGAGCAGGGCATTTTCTGCCGCCAGCTCCTCAACTTCCCTTATGTCCCTCAGCAGTTCGGCGTTTACGGCCAGTACCCGCTCATAGTCTGCAAGAAGGTCGTCAAATCTATATATCGAGGCGTAAATTCTCTCGAATGTGCCTGTAATGGTCGCAGTTAAGGTGCGGATGGGGCGGGTGATTACGTTGCCGAGGTTAGTTACCGGGCCGACTCCGCCAAACATGTTTACGGATATAAATGTTATAATGGCTATCAGCACAGCTACTGAGGCAATGATAATGGATTGTCTGTTGACAAGTGCTTTCATATCTGTACCCCCATTTTCTGTAGCATTATCGAAAGGCGGCATACCGGAAGGCCCATTACATTGAAGAAGTCGCCTTCAAGTTTTTCTATAAATACCGCCCCGCGCCCTTGGGCTCCGTAAGCGCCGGCTTTGTCCATGGGTTCGCCTGTTGCAACGTAGGCTCTGATCTCCGCTTCGGAAATGTCGCGGAAATATACCTGTGTGGATTCGGTGTATGTAATTACTTCGTCTGCGCGGATTAGGGCGAGGCCTGTGTATACTGTGTGCTTTCTTCCCGACAGGGTTTTGAGCATCCTGACGGCATCCTCTTCATCGCAGGGCTTCCCGTAAGGTGCCGTGTCTAGGTACACTTCGGTGTCGGCAGCTATTATAAGTGAGTCTTGCCCGCATAGCGCGGATACGTTTTTAGCTTTGTTTAGGGCTACTTTGCATATTGTCTGTTCCGGCGAGAGGCCTTGGGGCAGGGTTTCTTCGGAGTTGTCGGGGATTACTTCAAAGTTTTCAATGCCCATCATTTTGAGCAGTTCGCGCCTGCGCGGCGAGGCGGAGGCTAGTATTATTTTCAAATGACTTTCTCCTTATTCAACCCCTCTGAAGTATAGCCCGCGGGTGAAACCTGAGGGGGTGAAGCCTGTTTCGTTTAGGTAGCGTTTCATCACATTGACGCATTCTACGGCGTTTTCGGTTGTGAAGCTAAGCCGCTGAGCCCACAGGCCTATGGTGGACAGTTGCTGCCCTTTGTCGGCCATGAATAGTTTCTTGGAGTTTAGCAGTATATTGCGGCATCCAAATTCTGGTATTACAGGAAATAGTGCCCCTTGCCTGTCTACAAGCCCTGTGAAACTGTCACAGGTGCATGCTCCCGTGGTGTTCTTGACGATGCAGTTCTCAGTTAGCATCAGGGGCAGCCTGCCGTAGGTTATGATTTCTGTATCCAGCGGCTTGGACATGTCCCTTATTTCTGCCAAGCGCAGTTCAAATGAGAGAGTGGCCGACATGAGGCCGAGGTTACGAAGCACATACAGGGATTCGGAGTTAAATACATTCAGGCCGTAGTCGCCCCTGACTTCCATGCCGTGGCTCTTGGCAAACTGGATATGGCCGATGTTGCTGACCAGGGCTTCTTTTATGCCGTTGGATGAGGCGGTGGTCAGCAGTTCTGAAACGCGCCTGCGTTCATTGTCGTGAATTACACGCGGCAGTGCTGCGGCTACTGTTATTTTGTCATTTTCGAGCATCTGGCGCAAAACCGGCGATTCGTAGTCAATCTCCGCTATGGGTATGTAGAGAATACGCGGGTTTAGTTCTGCCATGGCTTCGGAGAGCTGGTATGCCCGCGAAACCGAAACTGTCATTATGGGCGGCCCGCCGTAGCCTAAGTAGTCCTCACCCTTTGTAAATTCCCCTTCGGTCCGGGCGGGGGCTGGCTTGCGTTTTTCCAGCAGTTCTGCCAGCAGGCTGCGGCGCATTTCGTTAAAGGCTTTGACCGGCAGGGCAAGTCCCGGGTCCACTGTGCCGCGGACTCCTGCGCAGTAAAATGGGGTGCCGCCGGTTTTGTGAAGCTGTGTCTGTAGCAAGGCCATCGTCAGTTCTTTATGAAATGCAGGCTCCGGGATTGACCCGTGGACGACGGCGGTGTTCTGCCTGTCGTCGGCTGCTGCGATTTTGACTCTTTTGCCGTCTTGTACCGAGGCTACAAAGTGCACCGGCACTCTCTGAAATTCGCCGTTAAGGTAGCTCTTGCGCACTGCTGTAAACATGGCGTTTGCCGAGGCCTGGTCTTCTTCCCTGACTCCTAGCATATCCCGGCCTAGGCCTTCGGTGTAATATCCGTCTGTAAAGCCTTGGCGCGAGAAGGCTTCATTGAGCCGCTGAAGGTCTTCCTGGTTAGGGGATTTGCCCTGGTGGGCTGCTTTGGCATATATTCCTGTTACAATAGCCGCATACTCTGGCCTTTTCATACGGCCTTCTATTTTAAGCCCTGTGACCCCTATGTCTTTGAGGTCTTCAATGTATTTTATAAGGCTATTGTCCTTTAGGCTAAGCGGGAACTGGGCAGCGTGCCCGACGGCGCTGTAGTTGAGCCTGCACGGCTGGGCGCATACACCGCGGTTGCCGCTGCGGCGCCCGATCACTGCGCTCATGTAGCACTGGCCTGAGTAGCACATGCACAGCGCTCCGTGTACAAACACTTCTACTTCAATTGGGGAACTTTGGCAGATGTGTTTGAGCTGCCTGCGGGAGAGTTCTCTTGCGAGAACTACTCGCTTTATGCCCATGGCGGCTGCCATTTTGACGCCTTCTAGGTTGTGTATCCCCATTTGAGTGCTGGCGTGCATAGGCACCTCAGGAACCGCTTGCCGCACGGCGTTCATCACACCTAGGTCTTGAATTATTATTGCGTCTATTCCAAGCCTGCACGCTACTTTGGCGTGCTCGGCTACTTTATGCAGTTCGTTGTCGTTTGCAAGGGTGTTCAGCGTGAGGTAGGTTTTGACCCCTCTTATACGGCAATACTCCAGCGCACGCGCAAATTCTTCGACGGTGAAGTTTTTTGCATTTTTGCGTGCGTTGAATTCGCCAAAGCCCATATATAGTGCATCTGCGCCGTTTTGCACTGCTGCTACGACTCCCTCTGGGGAGCCTGCAGGCGACATTATTTCCAGCACGGGTTCTCACCTTCAAATAAATAGATACTAAGTGTTAACAAATAGTAACATATTCTATCACAAAGCGGGGGTAATTGCTATAGTTTGTTTGAAAAAGTTTTCGAGAAATATTTCTGGGAGCTGCAGGGGGGCGTACCGTTACGAAGCAGTGGACAGAGGGGAGGGGTAAGCCGGGCAAGGCGGGGAAGCGAGGTCTGCGCAAAAAAGCGGGGAGCACGGCTTATTTCAGAGGCTCGCGAACTCGCTGACGCTCAAACACGCTCGGGTTTTTCTGAAATT
>WQRL01000056.1 GCA_009786775.1 Oscillospiraceae bacterium | reverse complement strand
TGCACCAACTATATCAGAAACTTCATAAGAAAGCAATTTATTCAGTTATTTTACGCTGTTAACCGCTTCTGCTAGGTCTATAACCCCTGTGTATAGCGCCTTGCCCAGGATGGCTCCGTCAACCCCCCAAGAGGCTAGGGTTTTGATTTCGTCCAGGGTTGAGACTCCGCCTGAGGCTATTATATATAGACCCAGTTCCTTTCTGAGAGTTTCATAAAGTTCCATATTTGTGCCTTCGAGAAGGCCGTCTTTTGAGATGTCGGTGCAGATAAGGGTCTGCACCCCCAAGTCTTCTATGACGCGGCAAAACGACATGAGTTCTTGGTCTGAAACTTCCGTCCAGCCTTTTAGGGCTATAAGCCCGTCTTTGATGTCCGCCGACACTGCTATGGCAGAGCCAAATTTACTGGCCGCTTCTTTGAGAAAACCCGGCTTGGATACAGCGGCAGTGCCTAATATTACACGGCTTACTCCCAGCGCTAAATATTTTTCGATTGTTTCCATCTCGCGTATGCCGCCGCCTATTTGGACAACCAGGCCTGATTCTGCGGTGATGCGCTCAATTACGTCGAAATTGGCTGGTTTTCCGTCGCGGGCGCCCTCTAAGTCTACGACATGCAGATGGGTTGCCCCTGCTGCACGAAAGCCCTTGGCGACGGCCGGGGGATCGTCGCTGTATATGGTCATTTGAGCATAGTCGCCCCGAAGGAGGCGGACTGCTTTTTTTTCATATAAATCAATGGCTGGGTAAATGGTCATAACAGGCTTTTCTCCTTATGCGCTTTTTACGGCTAAATTAATATGACTAAATGAGGGTGCCCTTTGTGGAGGGGATTTCATTTCTAAACTCTTCATCTATTTTAACGGCTCTGCGCAGGGCGCGGGCGAGTGCTTTGAAACAGGCTTCGGCTATGTGGTGGGTGTTTTTTCCGCTGAGCTGGCGCAGGTGGACTGTTATTCCCGCTTTTCTTACAAAGGCTTGCAAAAACTCCTCCAGAAGTTCTGTGTCCATAGCGCCTACTGTACGGTCGGGCAAGCTCACATCAAAGCTCAGGTGGCTCCTGCCTGATATGTCGATGGCACATAGCACAAGGGCTTCATCCATGGGGAGGGTAACATCCGCATACCGGGTTATGCCGCGGGCATCGCCGATAGCCTGTGCAAATGTGCTGCCTAGACAGATGGCTATGTCCTCTGCGGAGTGATGCCCGTCTACGTGGATGTCACCTTTGCAGTTTATTTCCAGGTCGAACTTGCCGTGCTTGGCGAATAGTTCCATCATGTGATCTAAAAATCCGATCCCTGTTTTTATTTTGCTTTGGCCTGTGCCGTCTAGGGCTAGGCTCAAAGTTATATCGGTTTCTGCGGTAGTGCGGGTTATTTGGGCGCTTCGCATATGGGGCCTCCTTTAGCGGACGGCTGATGGCCGCCCTTGCATTAATATTTGCTAAACAGTATTTGCTCAACTGCAACTATCAGCGCATCCATCTGGTCTTTTGTGCCGATAGTTATCCGGACATAATCCTTAATTCTGGGCTTATCCCAGTGGCGGATTAGGATGCCTTTTTCCTTTAGTTTTGTATATAGGTCAAGCCCGCTGATTTCGGGATGCCTGGCGAAGATGAAATTGGCTTTGGAGTCTGTCATTTCAAAGCCCAGGCCGCCTAGCTTTGCTGCTGTATAGCTGCGTGTGGCTATAATTTCCCGGCGCTTTTCTGCGAAGTATGATTCGTCGCCAAGGGCAGCTTCTGCCATTATTTGAGTCAGGCGGTTTACGTTATATGGGTTAAAGGAATATTTCATTTTGTTCAGGTCTTCAATAATGGGGGCGGAGGCTATGGCGTATGCCATTCTCGCACCGGCCATTGAGCGGGATTTGGAGAAGGTGTGCATAACTATCAGATTCTCGTGCTTGCCTATCAGAGATACCGCCGACTCAGCACCAAAGTCCACATAGGCTTCGTCAATCAGCACGATGTGGCCGGGGTTGCTTTGGCAGATTATCTGAATTTCAAAAAGGGGCAGCGCAATTCCGGTGGGAGCATTGGGGTTTGCTATAACTATATTTTTGCCAAGCTCCATGTACTTAGTAAAATTAACCGTGAAGTCGTCGCGGAGCGGAATTTCTTCGTAGGGGATGCCGTATAGCTGTGCATAGACGGGATAGAAGCCGTAAGTTAAGTCGGGAAACGCCACTCCTCTGGTTTTGTCACAAAAGGCCAGAAACGCAAACGCCAGTAGTTCATCCGAGCCGTTGCCGATTATTATATTTTCGGCTCGGACTCCATAGGTTCCAGCGAGTTTCTTTATAAGCTCCGTGCCATCAGGGTTTGGGTATAGGCGGAGTTTGCCTAGCGTTTCCTTCGTCACCGCAGTGAGCACACTTGGGGGCGGGGGGTATGGCGACTCATTTGTGTTGAGCTTTATATATTCCATGCCCGTGGGCTGTTCACCCGGGACATATGCTGCAAGGCCAGCATGGTTTTTCGACAAAAATTCCGACATGATTTCTACTCCATCTTGCATATATTCACTTTAGTATAGCAAATTGCCAAACAGGTGTAAAGTACCACATGGCAGCTCAACATGCACGTTCATTATCCGCCTGCCTGTTTTAGCAGCTTGTGCAAGATTTCATGCAACTTCACCAAATCTTCGGTCGGAAGATCTATGCACGCCCCTATCTTCCCGGGAATCTCCGAGGCTTTCTCACGAAGCTGCACACCTTTCTCAGTTAGGCTAACAATTAGCTCTCTCTCATCCCCGGCGGAGCGGGTACGGGTTACAAGCCCCTCATTTTCAAGTTTTTTCAAAAGGGGCGTCAAGGTTCCTGAATCAAGATAAAGCCGCTTCCCAAGGGTCTTCACATTCAAGGAATTGTGCTCCCATAGAACCATCATGGTGATGTACTGTGTGTACGTAAGATTTAGCTCATCAAGAAAAGGCTTGTACTTTTTGACAAGCTCTTTAGCGCAGGCGTACAGAGGAAAGCAGAGCTGGTTCTCCAGTTTTAGCGGGTTCCACTCCATTATGCTCCCCCGGTTAGTTTCTCTATGTCTTTGCCTATGGCCTCGGGCTTTGTGGTCGGAGCATACCGCTTAATTACTTCTCCGTTGGCACCCACAAGAAATTTTGCAAAATTCCATTTAATTTCACTGCCCAACTTGCCGCTTTTTTGGGATTTCAACCACACATAGAGCGGTGAGGCATTTGCTCCATTTACTTCGATTTTTTTGAAGCGGGGGAATGTGGTGCCGTAATTAAGTGTGCAGAAGCTGCCGATTTCCTCATCTGTCCCGGGCGACTGGTTCATAAACTGATTGCAGGGGAAGTCCAGAATCTCAAAACCCCGCTCCTTGTATTTGTCATATAACGACTGTAGCCCTGTATACTGCGGCGTAAGCCCGCAGCCTGTGGCCGTATTTACTACAAGCAGGATTTTCCCCTCATATTCAGATAAACTTACATCGCTGCCATCTGCGCGCACCACTGTGAAATCATAAATTGACATAATAGCTCTCCTTAAATTAAATTGTTTACAATTTAATTGTACGCAATTTAATTTAATTTGTCAACACTTTTCTCACCCACCACAAAAGCGCTGTTGCCAGCCGTCAATGGTCACAGGGTAGCCGGACAGGGGATGGTTTAGCAAGAGGGGTGACTAGCAGCCCATTCCAAATGCCCCCTTGCGTCCGCACTACTCGGCAAAGGCAAATTCTCCCATAAACAGAATATCACCTGTAATATCATTTCTGATGAAGTACAGAAACGGCCTGTCACAATGAAACGGGATTGGCGGAGGAGGGGCAGATTCTATCACCGCACCTATGACAATCACTGTTGCGGCAGCGGCTTCGGTACCCTCTTCGTCTACCTCAATAAATGTTTTCTGCAAAATATCATCAATCCAAATATACAGTGCCATCCCGCCTACATGAGTTGGATAGAACATATCCCAAAAATCAAAGTGTGTTTTGCGCTTAAAAGCCTCGCTTACACCCATACCTTGCAGAATTCCCACTAAGTTTTCGTGAAACGATTCAGTCCTAAACCTAGGCAGGCGAAAGTTCACGTCATGCATTGTCATATGAGCAATCGCCTCTTCAAACATGTTAAACGGCAGGCGCTCATCAACTCTCGGCAGCACAAAGTACATTCTTATGTCTCTATCAGCGTAAGGCTTTGCCAGCATTTGAAAGTATTCACTTTCATAAAAACTAAACCGGCCGGTTTGTTCCATAAACGGAAGCGTTGACTCCACCCCATTGCGGTCAGTGAAAATATCATCCCTTGTGCGCTCCCTGAGAAACGGCCGTGCCCAATCGCCATTAAAATAAATTGTATTTACAAGAACTGCCAGAGTTTCGCTACCCTCGGCAAAAGTATCATCGTCAACCACATCGGTAATCCTATCTCTCGTCTGCTCAGCAATCCAAGCATTTATAACATTTGCGCCATTTATTGCACGTATCCTCTCTGCCACCCCGGCGAAATAGGTTGCAATAATACGCCTAAACTGCTCAGAAAAATCAAGTTCATCACAGTCGAACCGGTCCTCATTAAACCAGATGGAGTTTGCTATGTTAAATTCGACATCTTCATTTGCATTGGCACTGGCAATAAATTCAGCCGCAGACCTGTTGAAAGCACCTAGGTCATCAATGCCGAGTGCCGCAAGAATTTCCTCTTGTGATAAGCCGCTTGCGCCATTTGCTGCCATGGCAAGCGCCATCCGCAAGCTAAAAGGCGAAATCATGAAGTTTTCATAAGCAGGCATAGCGTCCAGCAGTGCCCTTTCAAAGCTAACCGGGCTTGCCTGCTCCCATGCCGCAGCTATTCTTGACGCAATTGAGGACATTCTTGATATAATTGTCACAGTGCGGGCCACTTCATCCCACTGCACATCCGCGCCAAAAACTTCCGAAACCGCCCTGAGGGGAACAAGTGTACGCCCACTTACAATCTGCGGCGGCACGTCCAGTTCGGTATAACCTTCAATGATCACTTGAGGTGCAAAACCATAATCAACACCACCTTGCGGGTGGAAATACTCTATTTGGTAACTCCCGATTTGAAGAGTGTACATCCACAANCCNCTGNCGGNCACAACTATCTGCTGAGATTCCTCAAGCCACTCAACTTCAGTGCCAAACGCTTCAAAAACTGCACGCATCGGAACCATGGTGCGGCCATCTATAATCTGCGGTGCTGTGTCAAATTCCAGTTGACCGCCATCCAGGTAGACTCTTATTTCATCACTTGCAAACGCTGCCGCACTGCTTAAAAGACCGATTGCAATTATGCCACATAACAGTATTCTGATTGCTTTCTTCATAAAACCCTCCATATTATGCTCATTTTGTGCATTATATTACGAAACCACAGCCTGCGTCAACCGACAGTCATACAAAAGTCTTGCCCCGGCGGCTCCCCCAGGCGCCATGCGGCAAAAAATCTATTCCACCCTGCGCCAAAATATGATACAATTCAGCGCAGATATAAGTAGGAAGGAGTGTCGGGCAGTGTTTCCGGCAGGTTATTATTATGTTTGAAGGATTTTCTCAGCGGACGATTGACTTCATGTGGAATCTCCGTTTTAACAACAACAAGGTGTGGTTTGATGAGCACAAGGACGAATACCTCAGAGAGTTTTTGCACCCCATGAAAGCATTGGGCAGTGAGGTGTTTGCCAAAATTTCTTCCGATTTCCCCGACCACGGGTTCATCCACAAGGTCGCCAGAATCTATAAAGACGCAAGGCGGGTCAAAGACGGCGAGCCGTACAGGACAAACCTCTGGTTTTCAATAGAGCGCCCCAGCGAAGAGTGGACCGCTACTCCTGTTTTCTGGTTTGAACTGGCTCCTGAAACTTGGAGCTACGGCCTAGGTTATTATCAGGCCAAAGCCGCGACGATGGCGAAGCACAGGGCCCGAATTGACCGCGACCCAAAGGCCTTCGACAAACTTACAGCCCCGCTGCGCAAGCAGGACGAATTTCTGCTTGAAGGCCCTGAATATGCACGCAGAAAAGAATCCCCGACAGAAGCCTCTGATGAGTGGTATAACAAAAAATCATTTTCACTTATACACACCGAACCTGTTTCCGAAGAACTTTTCTCACCTGAGTTGCTTGACAGGCTCATCAAGGGTTATACGTTTCTCATGCCCTTGTACAACTACTTCATAACACTGGACTCAGACCCGGCGCCTACGAAAGAAGGGCAGACATAGACAGCAGGCACAAGGAAAGCATTTATAGGAGAACCCCTTAATATGAATAATGAATCAAATAACGGCACTTCTCACACCTTCCCCCCTGTACCGTTTGACTCGGAGCTTGCAAAAGAATTTGAGCAAATAAGGCTGGGCTTGGCGGACTTCCGGAGCATAGCTGAATTTGCAGCTACCCGCACAGCTTCCGAGGATATGCCTCAGACAAATGCGGTGCTAAGCCGGGGCGGCAAGTTTAAGGTAGAAGAGCGCACAGTCCCAGGCCCGGATGGAGCACCGGATATAATTCTTTTGATAATCAGGCCACTGAGGCTAGAAGCTGACATAGGAGGCGCTTGCACAGAATGCTCTGCCACAGGTGACGCTGCCGCATCAGAAGTCCCCGCAACAACCGTTTCTGCACCAACCCCCGCATTCTATTTCATACATGGCGGAGGCATGATAACCGGTAACCGCCGCGGCATTGACGATGTATTGCTGGATTGGGCTGAGGAATTTGGCGCAGCATTTATCTCTGTCGAATATCGGCTAGCTCCCGAAGCCCCGCATCCAGCCCCTGTCGAAGATTGCTATGCAGGGCTTAAATGGCTTTCAGAGAACGCCGCAGAGCTGGACATTGACCCCAGCAGGCTCATACTTATCGGACAAAGCGCCGGAGGCGGCCTTGCGGCGGCTACCGCGCTTCTGGCTAGAGATAGGGGCGGACCCTCATTAATGGCACAAATGCTTCTCTGCCCCATGCTAGACGACAGAAACAACACCCCCTCAGCACTCCAAGGCGAAGGCAGGGGTGTTTGGGATTGCCATGCCAACAAACTAGGCTGGACGGCCCTGCTCGGCGATAACCAAGGCGGAGAGAATGTATCTCCGTACGCATCCCCCGCCCGTGCTACGGACTTATCGGGACTGCCGCCGGCTCTCATAGATGTAGGCTCTGCTGAAACATTCCGCGACGAGTCAATCTCTTACGCCAACGCAATCTGGTACTCAGGCGGCCAGGCAGAACTTCATGTATATGCCGGCGCATACCACGGCTACGACGGACTGGCCCCTAACGCAAAAGCATCGCAAGACACCCTGGAAGCCAGAAGGCGCTGGCTGCATAGGGTGATGAGGTAACCTCTTGTAGGGCTCCAAAACTTGCGCCAAGCGCAAGGATAAGCAAAATGAAGTGGCCGGCAGGAAGGTGTTGAAGTAGTGAAGCTGCCCATGCAGGGTCAATCTTCTGCACAAATTTCAGAGACATTAAACATGCCACTGCCAGAAGTTGAAGCAATAATAAAAGTATTTCAGAATGCCCAGTAACCCTAACCCAAAGAATGTTTACCGCGTCAAAACCTCAACCCTCTGCTTAGCCCAGCTTGCGTACCGCTGGGCTAAACAGAGGGGTTTTTGTTATTTGGTTAATGTAGCTGGGCACCTCACAGAGGAAGCCCGCAGCGTTTTGCTGCGGGCTTCCTTGGTGTTTAGTTGTGTAGCGGATGTTAGTTTAGATTACCGAAACTAGGCAATGCGTATCTGTATTGTAGGAGTATTCGTTGGCCTACATCCACATAGACAGTGGTGCGCATCTCCAGTGTGCTCACAAGTGTCACATGCGCACCTATATAGTATGTCAATGTCAAGCCTCCATCCCGATGGGAATACAAAATTCTCCCCATTTGATCTCCTAACCGTTACAATTCCATCTTCAAGAACTGCTTCAAGTCTTAAGTTTATGTTGCCAACCCCGTCAGGGCCGAAATGGAATTGAAGCGTTTGATATGGCGGAGGCGAAGCAACATGCGACCTAAATACGGCTATTCTAATATGATGTATTTCATTACCAGCAGCTGTAAATTGCAGATATGGTAAATCAATACCCGGAACATATCCCGGCCCACCATCTATGATTGGTAGAATCTCATAGTCATATAGCTCATCGCAGTGGATGCAATGACGTTCTTGCCTGCCTTCATTCTCAGAGGTCGGCATTAAAATCAATACCCACTCACCCGGAGTACACGCTGACAACGCCGGATCTCCAGGCCGAGTCTGCCGATAGCCGCATCTGAGACAAATCCTGTATTCAACCCCTGCCGAAGCGTTAGGGCCACACGTAGGAGGTGCGTACTCCTCCCAATCACGCCAATTGTGTGCACCCGGATCTAAGTCTATCGGACGGGTCTGCTCTAAGCTGCAGTGCTCGCAGATACGGTATTCTACACCGTCATGCTGGCACGTTGGGGCTGTGCGGACTGCCCATTCGCTCCAGTCATGTGCATCCGGGTCTACGTCTATCGGACGGGTCTGCTCTAAGCTGCAGTGCTCGCAGGTGCGGTATTCTACACCGTCATGCTGGCACGTTGGCTCTGTGCGGACTGCCCATTCGCTCCAGTCATGTGCATCCGGGTCTACGTCTATCGGACGGGTTTGCTCTAAGCTGCAGTGCTCACAGGTGCGGTATTCTACACCGTCATGCTGACATGTTGGGGCTGTGCGGACTGCCCATTCGCTCCAGTCATGTGCATCCGGGTCTACGTCTATCGGAC
>WQRL01000055.1 GCA_009786775.1 Oscillospiraceae bacterium | reverse complement strand
CCGTCGAAAACTACCTTTGAGCCAATGTCCAGCCCTGGATAGTGCGGCATCCCTTCTTCCGGCAGCATAGGATAGATGTATGTGTGTTCCTGTGCGAAAATTCCGCCGCCGTCAAGTTGCGCACGATTGCCGGCCATTTCTCCGCCACTCATGCTCAAAAGGGCATTAGTGCCGACATAGGCTCCGCCGCCATTTACAGCTTGATTGCCTAGTATACTCACACCGCCGTCAACCACAGCTTCGGCAAATGATAAGTGCAGCCCACCGCCATTTCTGCCGGCCGCTGTGTTGTTGCTAATGACCGAGTCGCCTGACACTGCGAAAGTGCCGTTTAGGACACCCACGCCGCCTCCGCCACCTGTAGGAGCGCCGAGGGTTTGATTGCCGTTTATTAGGCCACCTGTCATGGTAAAGCTGCCGCCTTGGCGTAAGTCCGGTTTTATTTCAGTGTTTTCAGCATTATGCAAAACCCACAAAGCAAACGGAACCCATACTCCTTCGAGCTGCGGATCCTCATTTTGGATGTATATCCACTGCGAAGCAACTTCACTCCAAGTGCCTTCAGCATCTGCCCAGTGCAAATTCCTCACCAGCCAGCCTTTGCTGGACGCATGCACAAACACTCCACCTCCGCCAAAAAGGCCCGACATGTTGCCGCTTATACCGCCACCGTGCATAGTAAAATCGCCAGAAAACGAGTGCACGCCCCCACCAGGCCCCACCGTGCGGTTATTGCTTATAGAGCCGCCATACATTACAAAGGCTCCGCCATAGTGTATCTCTTCCTCAAACGTTTCCCATGTTTCATTGTCGAATCTGCCCAGTACTAACTTATCTGAACGGATGAATACGCCGCCGCCGCCAAATGGGCCTGAGGAATTGCCGCTTATTATGCCACTATGCATCGTCATGTTGCTTCCAAATGCGAACACACCGCCTCCGGGGCCTGAGGTTTCGTTATCTCTGATGGTGCCGCCATGCAATGTAACCTCACCTATTGAGCGAAACTCTTCCCCCACAGCTTCCCAGCCGCCTTCGTCCCCAACTACCCATATATCCTGTACTTCGGCATCGCCATAAACAAATACACCGCCGCCACCCTGCTCTCCTGCTTTGTTCTCGCTGATTAGCCCATCGTGCATTGTAAAAGTGCCTCTGCGCACGTAGATACCGCCGCCGACTGAGTCCGCGCCCGTGGAGTTTCTTGTTATTGTGCCGCCATTCATAATGACATTGCCGCCGCTCACCCACTGATTCTCGCCTCTCAATGACTCTGGCGCAAAACCGAATACATATACACCGCCTCCCCAACTAAAAGCCGTGTTTTCGCTTATAATGCCACCATGCATTATAAAGTCGCCCCAAGTTACGTGGACACCGCCTCCTCCGCCGCCATAATCCTGGCTGCGGCCTTGAGAAACCTTATTTTGGCCTATGTGCCCATCATACATTGTAAAGTCACCGCAGAACAGGTACAGCCCTCCGCCCTCTGATTTGGCGGTGTTGCCGCTGATATCTCCTGCATGCATTACGGCATTTCCGAGCCTCAGCCCTACACCTCCGCCTGCGCCGTCTGTGTAGTTGCCGCTTATCTCACCGCCATACATTGTGAAGCAGCCCCTAGATACGGCCACTCCACCGCCTCCTGTCGAGCCTAATCCATTTGAAAACCGGTAGCCCCAGGCGGCATTGCCGCGGATAACGCCGCTGTGCATTACAAAATCGCCTCCAGTGACAAACACTCCGCCGCCATTTATATAGTCGTCCGTCCACGACCACCCAAGACGTTCCTCATCTCCTGTTGTATTCTCGGTTATATACCCTCCGCTAATCGTAAAAGAGCCTCTCTCCACCCGTGCTCCGCCACCTCCAGAGCTTGAATGGTTGCCGTGTATAAGCCCGCCGGACATCACTACATGGCCATCATAAACAGATACACCACCGCCATATTCGCCGCGATTATAAACAATAGCGGCACCCGGGTTTATATAAAGTGTTCCGCCGTAAACCTCTATGCCCCCGTTAACAAACACCTCGGGATTACCGTCGGATAGTGCTGCGCCTCTGAGAGTAATGCTCTCAAGCCGTAGCACAGTCTCTCCAGGCACATAAAAGTGCCTGGCTCCGAGATGGTTTAAGTAGGTATTGTCGTTTTCATCTACGCTGTCTATCGTAATTTCATGACCGTACGGGATTTCCACAGGCTGAGGCACCTGAGCCTCAAAGCTGTTTTGCAGTACGAGCCTTGCGGGAACACCCGCGAGAGTCCGCCCAACCGCTTCGCGCAGAGTGGCATCACATGTGATCAGCAGTTGCTGAAAATGAGTGTATATCCTCAGAGGCTGATTTTCTGTGGGTTGCTGTAGGCTGAAATCTTCCAGATCAAGCGTGTACGCACCGCCTGTCAGCGGGTCCTTAGTTTGCCACTGTCCATTAAAGCTCCACTCATTAAATCCATAGCCGAAGCTGTTTGGCCATAAGTCATATCTTGATTCTTCCCTTACAGTTTCATTTGACGGAAACTGCCCGCCGTGGTCTGCAGCGTTGAAGCCTTGCCCCTGAGCTATTGCGACGCTGTGAAGCAAAATTTCTGACTGCCCTGTTTGAGCATAAAGCCCAGGCCCTGCAAGTACAAACTCAACAACCCAGCCCTGTTCCGTACCGGATACGGTCACAGACTGACTACCCCCAAGCTGCTCTTCGGCACCCGCTGCAAAATCGGCTGCGGAGATGGCTGGCAAAACGGATATTAACAAGACCGCAATCAGCAGCATCTTTATTTGGTGTTTCGTATGCTTCTTAATATTTTTTCTTTTCATAACATCACCAAAAAATTAAATTAGTATAATTACATACCTTTTCTCAGAATATTATCTTTCGGCGGTTTTGTCAATTCAAAATCATGCTATTTTATCGCCTGTCTAGCTGAGGCATTATACTGTAATTGCAAGCCATTTTGACGGTCTAATCCCTCCCTTCCTATATCTGGGCTGGCATTTTTTTGCAGGTTAAATCATTAAAATATATCCCTTCATAGATTCTTGCTATAGAACATGGTATTGTTAATGTACATGGTAAACATAAGAAAAACAGAGGTGAACATTTGCGTATAAGCGCTTTGAGGCAACAGAGACAAGTCCTGAGCCTATCTACCTAGCTTTGGAAGCACTGGATTTTTAAGATTAGATAGTGTGGCATATTATAACCGGGGCACACTGCTTGAGGGAGCGCATCAAAACTTCCGTTTTGATGCGCTCCCTCAAATTTCGTAACTGCTTATACCCAGGCTTTAACTAGCTTTAGAAGTATATGCATCAGCTTGTCAAATATTTTAGCTGTTAGTGCAATGACCAGCATACAGACCACAATCATCTGCGTTTGACCCAGCATCCGCGAGTCTTGCATAACAGCCCCTATCCCTCTGTTGACACCCGTCATTTCTCCCAAGACAAGGTAAGCCCAAGAAAAACCGAGCCCAATGCGCAAACCGACGGATACGCCTTCCAAAGACAGGGGGAAAATCACACGCCTGAATGTTTGAAGCGAATTGGCTCCAAAGGTTTTTGAAACTGCAATTAGCTCTTTGTCAATGGTTTGAACCCCGTGACAGGTGTTTGCATAAATCGGAAAAAAGGCCGCCAGGGATATGAGGAATGTGGACTGATTGTTGCCGATTCCAAACCATACTATGGATATCGGAAGCCACGCAATTCCCGGGATAGAGCGGAAAAAACTTATAACAGGGCTTAACAAGCGGTAAACTACGGGCGAGCACCCGGATATATATCCAAATGCCAGCCCTAAAGCCACCGCAACTGCAAATCCACTCATAACCCTTCCGATGCTCGCTGTTAAATGCACAAACATCGTTCCCGAGTACATGTTAAGGCCATGCGTACCGAAGGCAAAGTCACTGATCCCTATGACAACGCTCTGCAAAGATGGCATGGTGCGCTGCGGAATATCTGCAATACTGGGAAGAAGACTCCATACCACGACAATCAGTACAGGAATTATAATTCCCAGCACGTCTGGTGTGCGTGATTTTGTCTTATTACTCAATTATGAAGTCCCCGCAAAAAGTCAAGGTCAAAGAGTGCCTCAACATCAGGAACGTGGGGAATCATGCCCAGGTCATACATCTTCTGTGCAAGATTTCTGGTGTTTGAGATGAATACATCATCAATATCGTAGCTGAGCAGTATATTGTCCATGCTAAATCGCACAATGTCGATATCGGTTCCAAAAGCTGCGGCTGCCTCAATCCAAGTTTCTGTGTTTTCGTTGAGGTACTGCGTGGCCCTGACATGCGCATTAACGAGATCTTGAATTAGTTCAGGGTTGCTTTCAATCATGTCCCTTGTGGTAATCATGCCGGCATTTATAGTACCCAGCTCATCTTCAAAATACGGATAAAGAAGTATGCGCCCGAAGCCTTCTAAAACAGCAGCCGAAGGGAACGGCTCCCCGCTCAAAAAAGCATCAATAGTGCCCTGCTGTAAGGCAATCCCCATGTCAAAGAAGTCTATTCTTATAAGCTCCACATCGTCGGCTGTCATACCTGCGCGCTCAAGCACACTGAGCAGCAGCAGGTGGTGCATCGTTCCCGGCACATAGGCAATAGTCTTGCCGCGAAGGTCTTCCTCTGTGTATATTCCAGAATCAACACCCACTACCAGTGCAGAGCATTTCTTGCAAAGAGATGTGACCATAACTATTGGTTCATCCTGGGCAAGAGCCATAATTGCGGTTACAAGGGTGGTTCCCGTCATATCCAGCGAACCTGCCAGGAGTGCTGTAAGCTGGTCACCCGGGTTTGTAAATGGCAGCACTTCAATTTCCGTGTCTAAAAACATCTCATAATAAAACGGCGTGATAGTTTGTGCGGTTCTCCATGTGCCTACCCTTGTTTCTTGAGCTTCCGTGCCGCCATCTGCGGCGCACCCTGCGAGCGCCAGTATGACAGCGGCGCTCAAAAGCAGGGGCAGGATTCTTTTAATCTTTGATTTCATTTGTTGTATATCCTCCTTTGTGTAATAATGAAACCATGTCGTCGCGGGTGATTCCTCTCCAGCCTTCTTTAACGAAATTACTGGCTCTGGGAATAGCTCCGCTATCGAGCACGGCGACATTTGCTCCAAAACTAACAGCCTGCTGACTGCTGGGAAGTGCGAATATGTCTTCGACAATCCCTGCGGAGGCCAGTCTTGTAAATGCAACGATATGAGCCAGGCGGGCTTCGGATATTTGAGGGTACACGCCTAAGGGCGTACCTGCAACAGGTATCCTTGCAATTACTCCGGAAACACGGGTGTTGTGATCGAGTATTATGTTATAAAGGTCTGCCAGTTCCTCATTTGTATGTTCAACGCCCACAGGCTCAACCATATGCGTAAGATATAACCCGCTTTGGTTAATTGCTGACATAGTAGCAATACGTTCGGCACGGTCAAAAGGCGTGTCAACACCTTCCCTTAGCCTAAGTGCATGGTAGGCAAAATTAGCGCCTGCAACATAAAGCTCATCTGCGTATAAGCCGTCAAAATCGCCTATGTTCAGGCCCAATTCGTAATCTCCAGGGATTTGGCTCCGTATGTCTTTTACCAGATTTACAAGCTGCTCATGGTTGTAAAAATGATTAGTTCGCAATGCAATCCAGCGGACTCCGGAATTTACATAGTCAGAAACTCTTTTAATGACCTCATCAGAGTCCATCTTGTATGAATCTTCGGCAGAGGCTATGCCCCATTTCTCCCCCAGGGAGCAAAAATCACAGCTTTTTGCACATGGGCTGAAATCCATTCCTATAGCGCCCCATAAATATGCCCTGTTTTTTGTCACAGCCACCGACACTTCCCTCGCCGCTTCGCCAAGCTGAAAAAATTCAGGAGAGTTTTCCTCTATATTCAGCAGAGCTATCATTAAGTCCCTGCTGAGCCTTTTGCCACTTAACGCCAGCTCTTTGGCCCGGGATATATCGGAAGCGGTTGCTTTGGCTGTTTTGGTTGTTTTCAAATTTTTCTCCTCATTTTCGCTGCGGTTTAGCTTGTAATGGAAAGCTCCGTATCCTTGTCAAAAATATGAATTTTGGCTGCATCTACAGCAAGCCCTATTGTATCGCCTACTTTTGCCTCGGTATTAGGGGATGCCCTTGCTACTAAGGTTGTGCCATTTAGCGCTAAATAAAGAATAAGCTCCGAGCCCAGCATTTCAATAAGTTCAATCTTTGCATTTATTGCTTCGTGGGAAGCTGATTGCACGCAGCTATCTTCAACACGGAGGTTTTCAGGGCGGATGCCAATTATTACATGCTTGCTGGCATAACCACCGTCAGCGAGAGCTCTAGCATGAGCTTCACTGAGCTTTATTTTTGAACCATGAAAGTCAATATAAATATCATCGCCTTGCCCTAATACCGGCGACTGAATAAAGTTCATCTGCGGAGAGCCTATAAAGTCGGCCACAAATAGATTTTTCGGATATGCGTATAAATTGGCAGGGGTATCAATTTGCTGTACAACGCCGTTATTCATTACGACAATCCGGGTGCCGAGGGTCATAGCCTCGGTCTGATCGTGGGTGACATATATAAATGTTGTTTGCAAATTTTTGTGGTGCTTAGAAATTTCAGTGCGCATTTGAACGCGCAGCTTGGCATCAAGGCTTGAGAGCGGCTCATCCATGAGGTATATTTTCGGCTCACAAACAATTGCCCGCCCCATTGCAACACGCTGGCGCTGCCCTCCTGAAATCTCATGAGGCTTCCGCTTTAGGAGTTCTTCGATATCAAGAGTCCTTGCAGCAGCAAGAACTTTGCTACTTATTTCGGCTTTTGAAGCCTTGGCAATCCTAAGTCCGAACGCGATATTTTCATATACTGACATGTGCGGGTAAAGGGCATAGTTTTGAAACACCATAGCAATGTCACGCTGCTTTGGCGTTGCATCATTCATGAGCTTGTCACCTATGTACATTTCGCCCGATGTTATTTTTTCAAGACCGGCAATCATGCGCAGGGTTGTAGACTTTCCACAGCCTGACGGCCCAACGAAGATTATAAATTCTTTGCTTTCAATATCAAGCGAAAGATTATTGACTGCAACGACGCCGTTTGAGTATTTTTTTGTAAGGTTGCGTAATCGTATCCCTGCCAATATTTTCTCCTATTTGAAACCAGCCGCCGGACTAGAGCTGCATGCTCGGCTGGCCTGTGTACTGTTACTTGAAAACGTGTCAAGTATATCTAATTTACATAATACTTGCAATTTTATTTTTCAATAGATATAATAAACTTTATTAAAGTTTCCAATAATAAGATGCGGGGCATGGTGCGGTATGGATTTTAGACAGCTTGAAGCATATGCAAAGGTCATTGAACTTAACAGTTTTTCCAAAGCTGCGGAAGCAATTGCTATGTCGCAGTCATCGGTGAGCATATATATTAGCTCGCTTGAAAAAGAGCTGGGGACAACCTTGATTAACCGCTCAACCAAAGAAATGTCGCCTACTCTCTCTGGCAAACTTTTTTATGAAAGCGCAAAGGAGCTTTTGTCATTAAAGCATAATACTATCTACCGAATTAAAAATATTTCGGAAAATTTTAGCGGAGAAATTAGCATTCTGGCTTCAAGCGTCCCTGCACAGTACATCCTTCCCAAAGCGGTTGCGGTTTTCAGCAGAGCCTATCCTGATATTTCGTTTAATGTAAAGCAAATTGAATCCTTTGATGTGGCCCGCAGCATAGCGTCCCAAAAAGCCGACATAGGCTTTTTGGGAGGGACTGTTGTTGAAGATAAATGTGAATTTAGAGAGTTTATGACTGAAAAGATGGTGTTCATAGCACCATCCCACGACAAAGGCTTCCTAGACTCAAAAGAGTATCCGCTTGAAGAACTATTATACGGGCACAACTTTATTTCAAGAGAGAAAAATTCAGGAGCCAAGTTTCAGTATGAGAGCTTCTTTTTGGAGCAAGACATAAATCTTAGCAAAATAAACTCCAGCATAAGTTTCGATAACAATCAGAGCATAATTAACGCCGTAATAAATGGGCTTGGTATTTCTATAGTTTCCGAATTTGCAGCAAGGGCGTATATTGAGCAGAAAATGATTAAAGTTATAAGGCTGAAGGCAAGGCTTCCTGAAAGAAAGTTCTATTTTGTGCTAAAGAAGAATTTTTCGCATTCCCACTTGGTAAAGTTATTTATAGAGTTCACGGCAAATGAGTTTAGGGAATGAAGTTGCAAAAAAGGCAGAGATAAACAAAAAACCAGCGCCCTGAGTGAGTGTTTTTCTCACTTGAGCGCTGTTTTTTTGTAATTTTGACTTTTCTGCTGTCAGGGCAGCGAGCAGCAGCCCTTCGTTATTTGGGAGTTTTACGGTTTTTCCGTTTTGCATATTTCCAGATGCCCAGCCCAGCGATGCCCGTAACTAAAAGAACAGCAATGCCGAAAAATATATATTTCAATATATGTTCCGACAGAAAACCGTGTGACTCATCATGGGCAGCTCCGTTTACGGAGGTAATGTACCCTGGACGGTTTTCGGCTTCCCTCCCTATATCAGCGGCCACACCATTTGTGTCCTGCAAATCCTCTCCTGCCGCTTCTTTGAGCAGAGCACCGGTATCTACCCTAATTTGAAAATCCTCGGCGGTAATCTCATGCACCGTCATTCCCCAAGTCCTCAAAAAACCTATGGAGTAGTGTGTTGCGTCAATTAAATATTAGGATATAATCTGTGTAATTTGATTCTCGCATCATCAGTGGTAAATTGCCACTTAACGCCAATGTTTGCTTC
>WQRL01000054.1 GCA_009786775.1 Oscillospiraceae bacterium | reverse complement strand
CCCACACTGGTTTCATTTGCCGTTGCCCCAAGTGATGCAAGAAATATTATAACCCCGGAATTTAAGAAGGCCGGCTCATATGTAGTTTTGTTTCCTGCTAATGAGAACCTCAGAGAGCTCAAGAAAACTTGGAAGTCAATCCACCGCCTCATTGAGGAGAAGGTAATTATCTCAGCCTGGACCGTCACGGACGGCGGGATTTTGGAGGGCATTTTCAAAATGTCCCTCGGCAACGAACTGGGCTTTGAGTTTGACAGCAGCTTCGACACCAAACTGCTTTCTGAAACCTCCCAGGGTGCCATAATCGCTGAAGTGGCGAAGCCCGTTAGCGGAGCTGTAACTCTGGGCATGACATCAGGCAGGCAGGTTATTAAAATAGGCTATGAGGAAATTGAGATTGGCTCCCTTGTGCCCATATGGGAAAATGAACTGGAATCTATTTTTCCGACCAAAACAGCGGATGAGCCACTAGGTTCTGTGGTACAGGCTTCATATGATATCCGCCCTG
Source organism: Oscillospiraceae bacterium (assembly GCA_009786775.1). Taxonomy (GTDB): domain Bacteria; phylum Bacillota; class Clostridia; order Oscillospirales; family Oscillospiraceae; genus WRMH01. The sequence goes on along the minus strand of WQRL01000054.1, from coordinate 8,359 downwards.
CAATTGTGGCCTCCGAGAAATTTGCAAAGCCCAGGGTGCTCAACCTCACATTCCCCGGCACTAACAGCGAGCTGGATGTAGCGCGCTCTTTCTCCCGCGCAGGCGGAGAAGTCGAAACCCTCATAGTGAGAAACATGACCCCGGCTCTGCTCAGGGAGTCTGTAGCAGCAGTGGCGGAAGGGATAAAGAGAAGTCAGATAGTAATGCTCCCCGGAGGCTCTTCCCTAGGTGATGAGCCTGATGGTTCGGCGAAGTTTATAAATTTAATCTTCCGTGAGAAGAGCATCTGTGAGGCTATTTCTGAGCATCTTAATGTGCGAGATGGCCTAATGCTGGGTATTTGCAACGGCTTTCAGGCTCTCATTAAGCTAGGCCTTGTGCCTTTCGGCCAAATTTTAATACCTGGCGAAAATAGCCCCACCCTTTCTAAAAACCTTATTGGACGTCACCAGTCCAAATATGTTCACACCCGGATTTGCTCAGTAAGTTCTCCTTGGATGAGCTTGAGCAATGTGGGCGATGTCCATATTTTGCCTGTTTCCCACGGTGACGGGAGGCTGAGCGCAACCCCCGGGCTGGTGTCGCGTCTCGCTTCCAGCGGTCAAATCGCAACCCAGTATACCGATGTAAACGGCACTGCGTCCATGTTGACGGCCATAAACCCCAATGGATCTGTAAATGCAATTGAGGGGCTGTTTAGCCCAGATGGCAGGGTTTTCGGCAAGATGGCACATACTGAGCGTGCTTCTGAGCATATTGCACACAACATCTATGGCAATAAGCACCAGCCGGTTTTCGAGAGCGGGATTTATTATTTTAAGTAATGTTGGCAGGCTGTTTGGCGCAGGGCCTCCGTGGATGCAAGGCAATCCCGCTGTCCTGCTGTGAGTTGTTAACTTACCTATACAAATACTATTTGGAGGAGATATTATGACAGATAGAAAGTTGATTGATTTGGCCAGGGAGGTCATGGTAAATTCGTATTCGCCTTATTCTAGGTTCAAGGTCGGTGCTGCTATTGAGTGCGAGGATGGCTCGGTGTTTGCTGGCTGCAATATCGAAAATGCTGCTTTCGGCGCAACGGTTTGCGCTGAGGCGGGTGCTGTGGCGGCGGCGGTGGCGGCCGGTCATAGCGGGGGGTTTAAGCGTATTGCTATCACTTCAGAGGGTAGTTCTTACTGTTTCCCTTGCGGTACTTGCCGTCAGCTTCTTCTGGAGTTCGCCCCTGAGCTTGAGATTCTTAGCGCCCGCGCCGATGGACGCTATGTCAGTTATTCTATTTCTGCCCTTCTTCCTATGGCATTTGGAAAGGATCAGATGAATAGCTTGTAAATTTGCCCAGTGGCTGGCCAGGTGCTATAGGTAGCCGTCACATGGGGGATATGCGCTCATCTTACTTCGGTCAGTTTCGGTCTCGTCGCCGAAATTCCCTCAGAAAGCTGAGCACACATCCCCCATGTGACTACTGCGGTGCGTGTGTTGTTGCAATTGACGCATGTCTAAAACCATCCGCCGGACACGGGCGCTGCTCTGTGAAAAAGCGTGGCGGCCTCCGTCAGTCACGTCTACTTTAGAAAAGACTTGAAAGCCTTACAAAACTTGTGTTCCAGGACTGCGGCCGCCCCACTTTCCCACAGAGCAGCACCCATGCCCGGCTGGTCTGCGGATTGTAGGCTGTATGTAAAGAAGCGCTGCGCATTAAAAATTGTCATGTATTTGTAATATCCATTTGGCTTTGAATTTGCTATAATAAGTGTAGAGAGTTGGAAGATTCTGCGCAGATTATGCATGGCAGCCGGCAAGTGCTGGTTGTTTTATGCATGGGCGTTTGGCGAAAGGAGTGGTCATTGTGGATGATTTTACAAGGAAGTTTAACGTAGTCAGCGGTGGCGTTGATACCCGCGAGGTGCTCTCTACTGTCTATGAGGCTCTTAGACTCAAGGGCTACAATCCTGTCAATCAAATCGTGGGTTACATCCTGTCAGAAGATCCCACCTATATCACCAATTATAACGGCGCACGCAGCCTTATTTGCCGGCTGGACCGGGATGAGCTCTTGCAGGAGCTTGTCACGGCGTATTTGAACAAATAGGCTGACATACATAACGAGAGGAGACTGTCCATGGCACCAGCAGCAAAGGACAAAAAGAAGATTTTGGAATACAAAGGTCATCCGCTTAGGAGAAAAGATAATCTTATTTATTACGGCAGCATGTCAGACAAGTATATCATTATGCTCCAGATAACAGAGACTAAGTCTTTGAGCGACCTTGACTTGGCAACCAGGATCGTGGTTTCGCTTCAATATACCGACCCTGATTTGAAGTCTAAGGACAGGGTTGTTAAAAAAAGCGAGAAAGGTAGCTTCTACGAGGCTATAGATGTCGCAGCTGTATGGCTCGAAAGGGCTCTCGCAGCAGGTTAACTACAAAAAACAGGGATATCGCAAAATGATCTAACAAATCATCAGCGGTATCCCTTTTTTTGCATTGAGCAGGGGGAGCCGTGCTTACCTCAGCACGGCAACTTAAGGATTTGCGGTGGCTCCGACTCCGCCGTTTGCTATAGTTATGGCGTCGGACGTTGGCTCCTTAGGAACATAGCCTAAAATCTCCAGGATCTCATCAAGTTGATCCATTCTAAACAGGCTGTAGCGGGAGGTAAAGCCGTAGAAATAACCACAATCAGTTAGCGGTGTAACTGCAACAATGTGTTTCTCTCCCGTTTGTACCGTATCAGCAAAGAATATCATACTTGCCGTTGGATTGCCCAGATCGATAACAATACCGCCAACTAATTCAAATGCCCCATCATTAAAGTCAGAATAAAACGCCCCTGATATTCTGCGAAGTATTAGTAGAAAATCAGTTTCACTGCTAAATGATAAATTGTCCACCCTATTTTCATAAATAAATTTTGACGGCCAACATACTGTGCAACCATTATATCTATGGCTGACACCCACCACGGACTATAACGTACAAACTCCGTACGTACGGGTTCCTCATAAACATCCGAAGAATTATTTGTACTGTTTTGCGCATATACACTACAGGCCGTTAACAGTAAAAGCACAAGAAGTGCCGGTATAATTAATTTCCTCGTCATTGTAATTTCCCGCCTTTCATAATTTTATTAATCATCTAAATATGATGAGAGCGTTGGCGCATATACCGTCACAACTGCCAGCATCACAAAAAAAGGCTAAACCCCGTGACAAATCACAAGGTTTAATGGTCCACAGACCAGTCGGACGTGGGCGGATGGTTTCTACCTACTAAAGCCTTTTTTGAGCATAGGCACTGAGGACTTGGTTCATAAGTGCTTGGTACTTCAATCCGTGCTCTTTCGCGTAGATTCGGAATTTAATGACAGTTTCAGCGTCAATATTTAAGCTGATTTTCTCTTTTGCGAGCTTTTCTGCAAAATATTCAGGCGATGGTAAAAATCCATCGTCAATTTGTACGGACTTGTTTATCGCATCAGCAATATTTGGTGGTGCATTTGTGTAATTAACGTTGCTCATAACGCTTTCTCCCTTCTCTCCAGTATCCGGCACCGATAATCCGAATTACTTGATCTCTTATTGTGAATCTTACAGTGGCGATGCCTCGACCGGTATCACCATACAGAAAATAGCGTTTTTCATTGGAGTCTGAATGCTTAATGTCCTCGGCTATAATACGCTTGCTGTCGCAAAACGCCAACTTAGCCTCGCCAAAGGAGATTCCGTGTTTTTCAAGGTTGAGCTCATTTTTGCTTTTATCCCATTCAAACTTCATACCTATAATTATATAGACGATTGTATAGAAAAGCAATAGTGATTATAGAGGTTTTCGCTGGTGCTTTGTCTTAAATCACCCTGATTTCCTCTTCGGGATTCAGAGTGACTTTGCCTTCAGCCTGAGACTGCCGCACTTGATTAGTGCGGCAGCCCCAAAAAGCGGTTAATACTCTGCCAAATCTTCAGGCGACCTCATGGGAGTCCCAAAAGTTATTATTCCATACCCAAAACTACGTGATAGAAACGTTCCGTCAAGCATTGTTGCCGTTACAAAAACGTCCCATCCTCCATCGTAAAACCCTACGAAGAAATCAGTATGCGCCACTATATTGTTAGCCGCATCTATGCGCTCACCATTTGCACCTATCCGATATACAACAGGCTTAAACGTGACTTCCGTTGCAAAACCTATAAGATATACCGTCATAAAGTTAGTGTCGGGATCGTAATAGTATGATGAGAGCGTTTGCGCATACACCGTCACATCCAGCTCAAAAACAGCCTCTTCCCAGTTCGCCACTACCGTCACCGGCTCATCTATCATGGCAAAAGTAGTGCTAGGTGCATTTGCGTCCGCAAAGACAACCCCCTGCCCAGACGTCCACCCAGCAAAAGCCCGCCCTGCCGGCGCAGCACCTGCATTTATGGCCACGCTTTGTCCGAGCACGGCACCCTCAGGACTTGCGACGGCTCCAATTCCACCACTTGCTATAGTTATGATGTGTGGAGTTGGCTCTTCAGGAACATAGCCTAAAATCTCCAGAATCTCATCAAGTTGATCCATTCTGAACAGACTGTAGCGGGAGGTTAAGTCATAGAAGTATGGATTGGATTCAGTCACTGGCACAGCAGCGATAATGTGCGTTTCGCCTGTTTGTACAGTATCCGCAAAGAACACCATTCTAACCACATATCCGGGTTCCCTATCTCCTTTCAATGTCCTTACAACAGTGGTAAAGAAAATGTCTGTAGCTAACATAAAATCTGACTGAAAAGCGTACTGTGCCAAACGTCTTGGTTCGTTAATTTCAACTACGAGAACATGGGGTGACGCCTTTATGATGTCTTTAATGTCATTCGATCTAATTGGCTCTCTTGAGGGGGTGTTGTTGCGCGTTAACTCCCTTACATACGTTGTTATCGCTTCCCTAGAAAGATTCCTGTTGTTAAAATTCATTCCCGTTGAATGCTGCGACAACGGTTCTCCATATATTGTACTTCTTAACGGGTTGCTCAAATCAAGCACAAGTTCGCTAATAAACCAAAAACCATCCTCATGCGCAGTTGAATAAACATTATCAATTCTGTAGAGCATTAATAGGTACTCTGCGGCATCAGTAAACATCGGCTCATCTACCGTGCCATCTGCTCTCATAATTGAGGATGAAATACGATGATTCACATAAACAAATATTCTATCTGCGGCATTGCCAAAAATTCTTTCTTGCACAATAAATTCAAATTCCGTAAAATTTTGCCCAAATGGCCTACGTGTTACATATTGCGCAATTACTACATCCGTAGCCATTTCTGCCGTTTCTTCAAATGTTAGATTGGCACTTAATGCGATAAGCGAGGTATCACCTATCAAGGTATTAGCAATTTGCTCTTTGGGATATATCGGCAACACATTACAAGCCGTAAGAACTATAGTTACCATAACCGACAAGACTATCATCAATATTATAGCCTTTTTTTTCATCACGATTCCTCCTTGACATAAATGTTTGTTATAACTTTTTATATATGCAGTTTTCACTTGCACTGACTATCTGAACATTCGATAAATTTGCCTTAAATGCTCTATTTCAGCAGGGCGTAGTTCATTGTGATTATTACTTGACGTAGTACCCCTGTACATTGTGTTGTCTGGAGTGGGTGAGTGAGCCCAATATCCTAAGGCATGCCCTAGCTCATGTATAGCTGCCATTGTTGCTCTTTCGTTATTTCCAGAAAAAACCGCCATGATGTTTGAGCGACTTCCAGTACCTACAAATCTATATATGCGTCTGTCCGCACCGCCCGCATGAATTGTTCCGACAAATACACGGCTCCCAAAATCCGCAATACCCAGAAGAGTTGGATTGACGACATCCCAACCCGTTTCACGCCAAATCTCAAATCTCGTTCCCCCATATGCCCGAATATGTGCATTTGGTGCAATTTCATCACCGTTGTAGACATCAATAAAAGTTATGTCTAGCGGAACAGCCCATACGTTGCGAGCAAAGTCCATTCTAGCTCTAAAATTAAATCCAGGCTGCTGCTCCCCAATCGTGCGAGATTGAATATTAATTGGCCCTCTCCAAAAACCAGCCCACTCTTCACCAGTTATTTCACAAGCAGCCCTTCCGTCGGTGTGCCAAATATGCCCTATCCACCATCTTTGCCTATTATTGCCTGTATTAAGTGCCGAGAGCGACAGATTTGGATTATTTCCTAAGATATGCGCACCTTCAGTTATATACATAGATGGGCTTGAAACACTTCGAATCCTAAACCATCCCCCATTTTCCCCAATCAGGTGCCATCTTTGCCTGTTGTTATAATTAATCCCGCTCCCTGATATTCTGGCCTCATGGCGCAAATTGCCATTTGTTTCCGTCAGATAGCGTCCGGTGGTTTCATTTCTTATGGCATAGATATCCCCTGTTATATGTACAAACTCCCAAATCGGCCTTCGCACACTTCGAGATCCAACACATTGAACAGTTGTGGCCGTTTCGCTGCCAAAAACATCTACGTACCCATTTCTGCCGAAACACTCAATAACTTGGATTCCTGTCACTTGTCTCTGTATTCTTACCCAAGGGGAAATGCTTTGAGCTGTTGTTACATTTACACCGGTGCCGCCAACAACTACGCGGATAAACTCGTTTGCATCTGCCTCTGTGGGTGTAAATGACTGACCTCTGCCTCTGACTCCCGAAATGTCACGCCAAACTCCGCTTCCGGCGTATCTTTGCCATTGAAATGTTAGAACAGGACTCTGGACCGTGCCTGTGAAGGAAACATTAGCTGTGAGCACCGAACCAACTCTTGGAGTACCGCTGATTGTAGCGGAGTTAACAGATTCAATATTTGCTGTCCACCTTGCCCAGTATGTGACATTACCGTTTACTACAGTATTCGCCGTAACTTGCGTGCCGCCTGTCTGAGCTGTAAACCAGCCTACAAAGGTAAAACCTGTTCTGGTAGGAGTCGGCAGTGTCCCAACTGTTGTGCCGGCTTGTATGTTGCGGCTTGCAGGGCTGACGCTTCCGCCATTTGCGTTGAATGTCACTGTAACATTTTGATTTGCTGTCCACCTTGCCCAGTATGTTGTGTTGGCATTTGGTACAACTGTATTTGCCGTTATCTGCGTGCCACCTGTGGCCGCGCTCGTGTTAAACCAGCCTGCAAAGGTGAAGCCCGCCCTGGTCGGGGTTACAGGCAAGGTGCTTATTGTTAGCCCGGGCTGTCTTGACAAAGTAGTTGTGTCAGGCGTGCCGCCGTTAGCATTAAATGTCAGCATTACATTATTCACAGCTGCTCCGGCCTGCGTTACTGTAATATCGCGAAATACCCCTCCTGAACTTATTGTTACTACTCCACTACGGCTTGCCCCGGTGTTTGCCGAAACTTCCAATCTGACTGAGTTTGGACCATTTGCCCTCGCAAACACCCATTCAGGGTTGCCCCAAATAAACCACGATGTTGCATTTGTCGTTAAAGATATATACGCGACAGCAGCTCCACTACTAGGATTCCAGCTAGTGGGGTTTAGCGTCAAAGTTGCATTACCCGTACCCGGCAACTGCGTCACTTGCACTTGCCGTGTCTGTGCTCCAGCAGCGAATGTCACTATCGCAGTGCGGGCTGCTGTTGTAGGGTTTGGCTGTACGGTTAGTCTCACATTTTGTCCCGAAGTACCTAAGGTGCGATTTAGCACCAGCCAGTTTTGACTACTACTTACACTCCAGTTCGCTTGATTTGTCGTTACCGTTATATCGCGTGCAGCTCCTGCATTTGATACATTGCTCCACGCAGTTGACGGATTTAACGTCAGAGTCGGATTAGCCGCCGCACCGGCCTGCTGGGTTACTGTCATGCGTTGTACCGGCGCGCCAAATGCAGTAAATTCAACTGTTGCTGTACGTGATGATGTTGTGGGGTTTTGTTGCACATAAAGTCTTACACGCTGCCCCGAAGTACCAGAGGGGCGGCTCAAGCCCAGCCAGTCTCTGTCACTACTTACATTCCATCCCACCTGATTCGTCGTAACCGTGACTTCACGTATGCTCCCTGCGTTTGATACATTAGTCCAGTTGGTTGATGGGTTTATCGTAAGAGTTGGAGTCACTGTTGGCTGCCGGTTCCATTCTGCATTTAAGGTAAAGGTTCCCGTGCGACCTGCCGAAAGCGTATATATAGCTCCGGGGCGATGGAGCACTCCATTAGGGGCGGCGTGCCTCCATCCCATGAATGTATAACCCGTCCGCACAAGGTTGCCGCGTTGGGGAAAAGTAAATGAACCCGGCGTATTAATAACTATATTTGCCGGCACCTGTCCGCCTGTGTGGTTATTGCCCTGGA
>WQRL01000053.1 GCA_009786775.1 Oscillospiraceae bacterium | reverse complement strand
CTGAGTGGGGAATGTGCCTGTGCGGGTTTCGATTATCTTTACGATTTCGATTGAAATAGGCACCACATTGTTAATGTTAATGAAGTCGGAAATTTGATTTAGCGGATTTGGCAGGAAGCTGTGGGTTGATGGGAAAATTCTGGGGTTTATCGCGAAGAATGTCAGATTATCCGGCTCAGTAGGAAGGAAGTAGCCAGGCGGTGCCTGAACTTCGCGCAACATGAATATTATTTCATGCGCCGGAGCCAGCCAAGGGTCATTGAGAATTGTTATTCCATCGGCACCATGCACGATGTTTGCATCTGGAAGCCTGTAGAAGTTGCGGACTATTAAGTCGGTGCCGACAACGGGGAAGGCTTCTGTAAGGCCTGAGGGAGCAGTGTAGTTATTTGGGTTTGATACCACTGCGGCATAAAGCTCAAATCTTGCGCCCGGAAGCAGTACTCCTGGATTAGAGGAGGCTTCTGGCGGGACTGCCTGATCAGGTATTAGCGGATCGCGCTTAAAGACTCTGACAGGAATCTTGTTTGCGTTTGCACCAACCTCTGAATCGCCTACCTGATATTCGCCCTGCCCATCCGAGGATGAATCGCCGTAGATGCTAATAGTGTTTTTTATGGAGCCGGTTGTGCCTGGCAGCAGTGTGACGAGTCCCTGATACTCAATCAAAACGGGCTGCCTGTTGGGGATGACGAAGGCAAATTCATCAGTAGCAACTGCATTTACGCTCCAAAGTTTGTAGTCGTTAAGACTGTGTGTGACTTCCGTCCAAACTCCGTCCCACATCCCGGTGCCATTGGGCAAAATTATGAGTCTTTGGGTATAGAGCTTTACAGAATCAACGTAGAGCAGAAGGTTTTCCAGCTTGTCAACTGCGACAATTTGATTCGGGCCGGGGATGTTGACTCCGTCGTTAAAGTCCCTGCTGCCATCGGCATTTATTACTATGGACACATTTACTTTGTCCGAACCGGGCCTTGTGGGGGTCATTGTTTTTTGTAAATCATTAAAGTTATAGGGGATGACTGCGGTTGCATCGAAGCTGCATCCGGTGGGCAAGGTGCGTGTAATGGTGGCTGTGTTTGTAAGGTTAGCTATCGAACTATGCTGAAACTCAGGTAGAAGCAGCAAGTCGTAGTGGAACTCAAACTTATCAGTAGTTGCAAACCATCCAGGCACTGCGGCACCCTGAGTGCCCCCCTGGTTTGGCGGAGCTGTCCATGAAACCAGATTGTTTAGATTAATCTCAATGTCGCCGCTTGCATTTAGGATATTAGTGCCCGTAGGAGGCGCAAAGTATGCATTGGGGCTGGATAGTCTGACAACATAGAATGTATCAGGTACATACATCATGCGGTCATCAAAGGCATCCCGGAAAATTGGCGCACTGTCAGGATTTAGAAATGAAGTGCCGGGGCGCGCCTTGTTTCTGCCGAGCATGGTGACTGTGTAGTTAAATAGTGCGGGGTTACTGGTCTCCCTTGCTGACTTAAATATGGGCCACCACTCCTGAGTGTTAATTGCGACAATTTGGCCTTCTGCTATTCCCGCAGAGGGATTGTTCCAGTTGGCTGAATTTACAAGCCTTACATTGTTGCTGATATAGTTGGGGCTGCCGCTTGCAGGCATTGTTTGCAAAAACTGGAGCCTATTTGCGGGGACTACTAATCTATAGGATATTTCAACCGTCACAGGGAAGGTGTACTGCCATGCGACTTGCCCTGCAGGACTGGCGGTGCCGAAGAGCATCTTCCATGAGTTGGGGTTAACTTGAATAGGCTGTGTATAGCGCAATGGGTCAGCGAGCATCCTTGCGCTTGCCGCTCTGGTGGCATCACCTGTTTCAAATGCGGTGACTGTCACTGTGGGCAAATGGTTAACGCCGCTGCCGCCGGGGAAGACACCGAGGTCATCATAAATCCAAAGGGGCGCGCCTGCGAGACCTGCAGGGATTTTAAGTGTGATAAGATAATCAATGTAGTAATTACCCTCTGCATCAGGGCCGCAGATGCCGCCGGAAGTCTTCTCAATAAGGCCTGCGGTGGGCGGTCTTATAGGCACGGTGGCACCGGGGCCGGGCTGGCCTGTGCCGTCCGGCCAGAACCAATCGACTTCATTTCTAAGATTAAGCGGAGGCATGCCCGGATTTGGAAGGCCAGTGGTGACATTTGTACTAAACGAGATGTCCAAACGGTACACATCACCTAGAGGCTCTGAAGTGCCGGGAACTATGAAGGTGTTGGGCGGTATCGTCAACCTAAACTGCTGACCGCTAAGGAGCTCAAAGAAAGTGCTGCCATTGCCGGGAGCCGGGCTTGGGTTTGTTATAAACAAATCCGCGGCAGTGAGGGTAAACATGGGTGTTGGGGGCGGGGTTTGGCTATTGCCGCTTCCGATTCCGTAAAACTTGAAAGTTATGTCGGTGTTGGGCGGCAACTGGAGCCCGTCTTGCAGCGACTCGACAACCCAGCCTCCGTTGAGGGGAATGCTCTCCCCGTCGCCGACTTGGACATTCCAGTTGATAAAAGGATAGCCGTCCGGGCCCGGAGTGCCTATGAAAGTGCCGTCTTTGGTGAAGACGAATTCTTTGTGGATTGGGTCTGCAACTGTGGTTGCAGCGCCTAGCCACTCAGTGTCCCAATCTGCATTCGGGGGCATACCTATTACTGCTGCATAGTTTACTATTATCATGTCGTATTGGAAATGATCCATGCCAAAGAAGTTATTGGCTTCCAGCATTGCGTTAACATCCAGTGTGAATTCAATTCTTATATAGTCAGCCGTTTCGGGGTCTAAAATTATAGGCTCAAAAAACCAATCAAAGTAAGTAACCTCTGAGCCTGTGGCCGGAGTGCCTCCCCAGAACAGACCAAACTCATCCTCATCGCTTGGCTCCATTATCTGCTCAGGCGGGTTGAGGTCGCCGCCTAAGTAGAGCCAGTAACTAAAATCGGAGAAAAAGCCGTTGTCGATACCTGGCCTTACATTAGGATTGTTTACCGGTATGCCAAGGGGGAATGGCCACGGCCTTTGACTCTCTATTTGAACAAATAGCTGATCAGACCAGGAGTATAGCAAAACCGGTGCCCTTAGAGCTTGTATAAACACTGTGTAGTCAATGGTCATAGTTTCAGGATTAAAGGCGGATTTCTTTACTATATCAAGCCTGGGTTCAGGCTGTACAGGTTCTTCGATTGTTATGCCACCGTCGCCGAAGTCAAGATTGCCGCCGCCGCTGCCGGGCAATAAGTGAGCAAAGATAGACAGTACAAACTGGCAGTTGGTATAGTTGTTAATCCATAGAGTTCCGGGTGTCGGGTTGCCGTTATTGTCAACTTCGTACCATGTTACAATTACCATAGCGGGTAAATTGCTCTCACCGCCGCCGGGCGTAACGGAATAGCGGCCTATTATGGCACCTCTGTTATCAAGCCCATAGCGTATGTCAAGGTTGCTTATGGCGGCCTTGACTTCAATAGTCTGCGGAAGCCTAAAAGTCATGTTGCCCAGTACATCAACATCAAACTGCCTGGAAGAATCCTCCCTAAATGTTATGTCAAACCTATATGTGGTGCCTAGGAAAGTGGAGTCACCAGGGCCGATTGGGTTAGGGTTGTCAGGAGTGCCGAGGGGATCTTCTATGTCGGTCATGTCAAAGATATTTACGCTTGTGACAAAGTTACTAAGATCCCAGTCGTTGGCAGACGCAAACGGAGTGATGCCTTCAAGTGTGGACATTATGCCAAAGTCATAATAGACAGGCGGTACTTCCAAAACCCAATAATTGCCGAAGTCGATTATCCCACCGCTTTCTTCGAGAAGAATAGCATCTATTGTTATTTCAAGAACAATGTCTGTATAAAACTCGATAAAGCTCATTTCATAGGGAATCTCAGAGCCTTCAATAGTTATGCTCTCAAACCAAACCTCAACAAGGCCGTCGGCGCTGATTGTGTACCAGCCGATTATGAGGCCCAGCTCATCCTCTTCAACAGGCTCCGCCCTGATGGGGGTTTGTGCAACTGGTGCGGGCATTTCAAGGCCAGAGGGCAGCATGTAATAAAGCCTGCCTGTAAGCTCATTTTGCTCAAACTGCAAAGTGTAGTACTCGCTGAGATATTCGCTAAACTCAATTACAAAGCGGTACGTCTGATCAAAGGGGTTGCTGATGTCCTCGGGCGGCACCGGCTCAAGCGGGACTCCATTCAAATCTAAAACTGTGACATTTGAAACGAAGTTTCTAAGGTCAGAGAAATTTGTGGCGAAAGTGTCTGCCGGTGGTGCAGGCTGCCCAGATTCGCCGCCCTGCACAACTCCGTTAGGGGTGGCTGCTGTCGAAGCGGCTGATTGAGCAGGGGCATCTGATTCTTCGGAAGTACCAGCTCCGTCTTGGGTGATTCCGTTAACTGTGGCGGCTGCCGTGGCTATCTGTCCGTCTGAAACTATGCAGTACTCACAGCCGTAAACATCGCAATATTCCGGGTCATGGGTCTCACCGGCATCATCATAAGCATCCTCGAAGGCGTCTGGCTCATACTCTTCAAGGCTCGGAGCATAGTAATCTTCTGAGCCGTAAGCATCCTCGAAGGCATCTGCCTCATACTCATCTGAGCTCGGAGCGTAGTAATCTTCTGAGCCGTAAGCGTCCTCGAAGGCGTCTGCCTCATACTCTTCAAAGCTCGGAGCGTAGTAATCTTCTGAGCTGTAAGTATCCTCAGAGGCATATGCTTCATACGCTTCTAGGCTAGAAGCGTAGTAATCTTCTGAGTCATAAGCATCCCCGGAGGCATATGCTTCATACTCTTCTGTATAGGCGGATTTAGGAATGTATTCTTCTTCATAACCGCCGGAATCTTGGGTTTCTTCCGGAATTTGGATTATGATTTCTTCATCCATTATTGCTGTTGCAGACGCGCTGACAAAGCCGTAGTGCCCCACCAAAGCCGCCCGGTTATTATTTGTAAAACCAAATACAAATGCGGACATGGAAATGATAAGCGCAACAACAAGCACCAGTGATACAGGCTTTCTGATTTTAGCCATAACCTTTTTCATTATAGTCCCCTCCCCATAATGCGCTGAATTTTGAACTTTTAGTGTATATAGTATGAACATTATGTAACGAAAAAGAGCAAAAGTCAATGGCAAATGATGAAAATCAGAGTTTTTTGTAAAATATTTTTGAGAATTATTGAAAATCTTGCTGATGAGCTTAAAGAGTATTTGAAATATGCAAAATTCGGACGATAAACGTCCGAATTAAGGTGAAATTTGTCAAATTAAGCTGATGCCCTGCGCGCGTTTAAGCCTATTTCTAAAATCCGCTCCAGACAGGAATGCCACTGTACTTTTTCGCTGTTAATTCCCCGCGCAAGACCCGGAGGGCTCCGGCTGCGAGGGCTTCAAGTTCATGTTCGCCGGGCATTACTACTATCTTCGAAATCCAACTGATATAACTTGTGAGCTTGCGGACGAAGGTTTCATTTTTGGCTATGCCGCCGGTGAGTATTATAGTATCTACCTTGCCCCTGAGAGCCACGGCCATGGCTCCTACATATTTGGCATTTTGGTAAACCATGCCGTCTAGCACGGTGCGGGCGATGCTGTCACCTTTTAATGTAAGAGCGCAAATTTCTTCAAAATCAGAGGTGCCGAAATGATCCATTAGCCCGCCGCTTTCGTTTAACTTGCTAGATAGCTCCTCCTGTGAATACTTGCCGCTATAGGCAAGCTCAATTATTTTAAGGTATGGCATATCTCCAGCCCTGTTTGGAGACATGGGGCCGGAGCCCATAAGGATATCGTTAGAATCAATCATGCGGCCTTCACGGTGGGCGGTTATGGATATCCCGCCGCCTGTGTGGCATATGATTAAATTTACATCTTCATAGTTGAGACCGTGCTCCTGACAAAAACGCAGCGCGGTTTCTTTCTGGTTGAGTGCGTGAAGATGGCTCTCGCGGTAAATGCCCTTTAGGCCTGTAATGCGGGCTACATCAACAAATTCATCCGTATCGGGAGGGTTTACGATATAGGCGGGCTTGCCGTATGTGATGCCGAAATTTCTTGCAATTTGAGAGCCCAACTGAGCCGGGTGGTCAGTGCCGCTGATGCCTGATGAGGCGTGTTGCACCAGAAGTTCAGTGACCTCATAGACGCCGCCCTCCACGGAGGCGAGGCCGCCGCCCCGCGCTGAATAAACATCGACGTCAGCCATGGCGTAGCCGTGTTCCGACATAGTTTTTTCAACCGTTCCGATTCTAAAATTTAGCTGCGATTGGACAGTGGGAAACTTTTTAAGATCCGTAGCGCTATGGGCTATCGACGTTTCAAACAGCAAATCTAAATCGTCAAAGAGCCCGATTTTTGTTGTGGTTGAGCCCGGGTTAATAGCGAGAATCCTGATTTTCTTGTCCATGTACAATCTCCTAATTGCCGAGGCATGCAGCCAAGGCTATTGAATAAAATTTGTCAGAAGGCTCGGCGCTTCTGGAGGTTAGGATGATGGGGACTTTCGCGCCCAGCACAGTCCCGGCGGTCTGTGCTCCGGCCATGCCTGTAAGGCACTTGGCGAGGATATTTCCCGATACCACGTCAGGTACTATAAGCAAATCCGCATCTCCGGCCACTGGGCTTTGAAAACCTTTGGCCTTGGCCGCTTTTGCGCTTGTGGCGAGATCGAAAGATATGGGGCCTTCTATTATGCAGTTTCTTATATTATCTGAGTCGCCCAATTTCTTTAAGGCATCCGCATCCACAGTGTCAAGCTGCTTAGCACTCAGCTTTTCAGTGGAAGACAGAATTGCCACCTTGGGGCAACTAAGGCCGAGAGAGTGCAGCATAGAAATTGCGTTATCTACAATAGCCCGTTTTGTGTCAAAATCAGGGGTTATATTTATGCCCATGTCACTGATGGCAAAGAGCTTGTGGTAGCTGGGTAGCTGGAAAAAACCTGCTAGGGACAAACGTCCGCCGGCGAGTAAGTGATTGCGTTTGTGCAGAACCGTTTTCATGAATATAGCGGTATCCATGGCGCCCTTCATGAGGGCATTTGCCTGTCCGCTGTGGATAAGCTGGGCAGCGGTGTCTAGAGAATCCGAAACCCCGTCTGAGGAAATTATTTCAAAGTCCATTGGGAATGCCCCGGCCTTTTCCACGAGTTGGCGGATTTTCTGGTCATCGCCGATGAGGATAGGGCGTATAATGCCTTCCGCGGCGGCAGATATTACCGATTCAATGGTTGAACTATCCTGAGCCTCCGCTACGGCCACGGCTGTTTTATGTTTAGCTTTTTTTGCGCGGGTGGCTAAATCGTCAAAGCAGGTGATTTTCATTTGGTAATTCCCCTTACGGCATACCGGGGGCATAGCCCTTGTGTTCCGGCATGCGCCATATTGTATGAGAGAAATTTTACCACAACAAAAGGGGCGATGCAATCACCGCCCCTGGAAAGTTTTTTAGTTTTCCAAACTATTTTGTGACCTGGCTTATTGCCAGCACCGCTTTTTCAAAAGTGCAGTGCTCAATTGCGCTGCCGTTTACAATAAGTACCGGGCCTTTGCCGCACTTGGTTGTGCAGAATCTGGCCTTAAAATCGGTGCAGGCCTCAAGCCCGTTTTCGCGCAAATGCTTCATGAGCTGACCGTACAGAGTCTGGGCTCCGCGTGAAAAACAACTGCGGCCAAAGCAAATTATGAGGCTCAGCCGGGTTTCTTCGGTGGGGGCACTCAGGACGAAGTCGTCTTGTTTAATTAGCTGCCTGTTATCAAACTTCGTGTGTAGAAGCTCATGTGTCTTATGGTCGTCGAGATCGTCCACATAAATTTTGTTTAGGAAGGGGTTTTCGTTCGAGGCGTGGAACTGTAGGTTTCTGTCATTGTCGAAAAGCCCCTGTGCCCTGCCTGAGCTGCACTGCGTATCGTGGCAGCTGGGCTGCCCTGCGCCGTTTACGCAGCCGCCCGGGCAAGCCATAACCTCAACTAAATCGTACTGATCCTCGCCAGTTTGTATTTTATTAATAAGTTTCCTAGCATTGCCAAGGCCGCTGACTACAGCCAGCCTGAGAACCTTGTCCGCAAGGGCAATCTCGCCTGTCTTGATGCCGTCTAAGCTGCGAAACTGCTTAAACTCCCGTGCGGACGGGCGGCCCGGCTCAAGTTTTGCGGCGGCGTAGCGCAGCACAGCCTCACATACACCGCCTGTGGAACCGAAGATAACCGCGCCGCCTGTGGCAAAGCTCAGGGGCATGTCCAGCGAGCTTATGCCAAGTTTTGAAAACTCTATGCCATGCTCGCGGATCATGCGCGCCAGCTCATCTGTGGTGAGTACATGGTCTGTGTCGCGGATTCCGTCCACGTTTAATTCAGGCCGCTCCGCCTCAAACTTCTTGGCAGTACACGGGCCGATCATTACAACAATTATCTTATCCTTGGATATGCCGAGTTCTTTGGCTATTTGCTCCTTGCCCAGAGCGCCGAACATGGACATGGGACTTTTGGCGGTGGATAGGTTGCCGATGAGGCTCGGATAGTACTCTTCCGCAAACTTGACCCAGGCGGGGCAGCATGAAGTAAACAAGGGCAAATTCTCACCTTTTTCGAAGCGGGAGAAAAATTCATTGCCCTCCTCAACGACAGTGAAGTCGGCGGCAAAGGATGTATCGTACACCCTGTCAAAGCCCATGAGCCTGAGGGCTGAGGCTATCTTGCCCATGTTGTTTATGCCGGGCGGCTCTCCGAAGCTCTCACCTATTGCCACCCGCACAGCAGGGGCGATTTGAGCTACAACCACCTTGTCACCGTCATATATGGCATCCCAGACTTCCGTTATGTTTGTCTTGATTGTCAAGGCTCCGACGGGGCAGACCTTCACACATTGGCCG
>WQRL01000052.1 GCA_009786775.1 Oscillospiraceae bacterium | reverse complement strand
GTTTATCAGCTAATTGACACAGAGCTTCGGCAACCGCGGTGTTTAAGACTATGTTTGGCCCGGCGATTGAGAATGATGAGCCCAGCATACGAAACTCAAACTTATTTCCTGTAAACGCAAATGGCGAAGTTCTGTTGCGGTCTGTAGTATCTTGAGGAAAATGCGGCAATGCGGTGACACCTATCTCCATCTGATACTTCTCAACCCCCTCATAGTCCGTTCCGGCATCCAGGGCTTCTAGTATCCCCGTGAGTTCATCACCCAGGAATATGGAAACTATGGCCGGCGGGGCTTCATTTGCCCCCAGGCGGTGATCATTTCCTGCACTTGCTGCTGAAATCCTAATGAGCTCCTGATATTCATTGACGGCCTTTATGACGGCGACCAGAAACAGCAAAAACTGTGCGTTTTCATGGGGGGTATGTCCCGGCTCAAGAAGATTAATGCCGGTATCTGTAGACATGGACCAGTTGTTGTGCTTACCGCTACCATTGACGCCTGCAAAGGGCTTTTCAGCAAGCAGGCACGCCAAGTTGTGCTTATCTGCGACACTCTTTAGAAGTTCCATTGCGATTTGATTTTGGTCAGTCGAAATGTTTGTGGTTGTATAAATAGGGGCAAATTCATGCTGCCCGGGAGCTACTTCATTGTGCTTTGTCTTAATATAAATCCCAAGTTTCCAGAGTTCTTCGTCCAATTCCTTCATAAATGCGGAAACTCTGGGTTTTAGGCTGCCGAAATAATGATCGTCAAGCTCCTGCCCTTTTGGCGGGCGCGCACCAAGCAGGGTACGCCCTGTAAACACCAAGTCAGGCCTTTTCAAAAACACTTCTTTGTCAACGAGAAAATATTCCTGCTCAGGGCCTACATCTGAGCTCACCCTTGTCGCAGACGTATTTCCAAACAGCTTTAGAATGCGAAGAGCCTGTGTGTTGATTGCCTCCATCGAGCGCAGAAGCGGGGTTTTCTTATCAAGTGCCTCACCTGAATATGAACAAAACGCAGTGGGGATGCAAAGAGTTCCATCCTTTATAAATGCGTATGAGGTTATATCCCAAACTGTATATCCCCTCGCCTCAAATGTAGCCCTCAGCCCGCCTGAGGGGAAACTTGAAGCATCCGGCTCTCCCTTGACAAGTGCTTTGCCTGAAAATGACATTATGGCCGCACCTTCGCCATCAGGCTCAATGAAGCTATCGTGCTTTTCTGCTGTAATGCCTGTCATCGGCTGAAACCAGTGGGTAAAGTGCGTTGCACCTTTTTCCACGGCCCATTCCCTCATTGCATTAGCCACCTCATTAGCTATATCCAGCTCCAAGTGGGTGCCCATCTTCATAGTTTTTTTCAGCGCCTTGTAGGTGTCCTTGGGCAGCTTCGCCCTCATAACTTTGTCATTAAAGACACAGCTTGCAAATAATTCTGGTACGTTGTTCATGCTTAATTTCCTCCTGTTAATCTTTTGTTGTTAATTCGCTACATACATTAGATGATAAGGGTTTTGTGTGTTTGGGGTTAATATATAGTAATTATCTTCAAGCAAAGACTCAAGCTCCACTTCAAATAATTCGGCGAACTCCATTATATGCGGTTTTATCCGAGCTAAATCGTCCTGTGTTGCTGCATTTACAGCCACCTGCGCAGGCAAATCGGCAATTTTTTTCTTCGTCCTGATAAAAATTTCGCCCCCATGCATACCTGTTCCAATAAAGTTACCCACAGGCAGCGTTTCTTCAGCTCCAATTCCAAGCACCACAAGAAGGCCCCCTGCCAAATACTCCCCCAGGAAGCTCCCTGCACTGCCACCTATTACTATCACCGGCTTTAAGTCTTTATACGCTTTCATATGCACTCCCGCTCTATACCCTGCATTTCCGCGGATAAAAATATTACCGCCCCGCATAGCATAACCAAGAGCATCCCCGGCATTTCCGTGCACAATTATCTTGCCGAGGTTCATTGTATCGCCTACAGCATCTTGAACATTTCCAATTACTTCAATAACTCCGCCATTTAGGTAAGCTCCGGCAGCATTGCCCGGAGTGCCTGTTATTGTAAGTTTTTTACCTTTCGCAAGCGCTGTGCCCATAAAGCGCTGCCCACAACAATCAGTTATGTGGACATCGCTATCTGCGCTACGGATTTTCTCGTTTAGCTCCATAAAGCCGCCTACTTTAAGTGCAGATACATTCATGTGCTTACCTCAACTCTTCCAAAAAATATTTGTGTATACCGTGACCTTCATTTAGTTCAGGGTGAAAAGCTGTAACAAGCTGTTTGCCCTGTGTTGCTGCCACTATATGCCCGCCTGTTTCCGAAAGCACCGTAACATCCGCCCCTGCGCTTTCGATATAGGGTGCTCTTATAAATGTCATTTGAATATTTCCAACCCCGAGAAAATCCGCATTTGCACAGAAGCTCCCGAGTTGACGGCCATAAGCATTACGCCTGGCCTTTATATCCATGCTCGAAAATACCGGCGTTCCTTCTCCAGAGAAGTCTTTTGCCAGGAGCAAAAGGCCCGCGCATGTCCCAAACACTGGCATCCCGTCACAAATCAAGGCTTTCAGAGGCTCAAGCAGCTCCAAATCACGCAGCAGCTTCCCCATAACAGTGCTTTCCCCGCCGGGAAGTATTAGCCCGTCAAAGGGCTTTTTTATATCCCCTAGCTGTCTTATCTCAAAGCTCTCAACATCCAGCTCATCAAGTTTTTTTATATGCTCTGCAAATGCGCCTTGAAGCGCTAAGACACCTATTCTCATTTACCGCGCTCTGCCATCAGCAGGGTTATTTCACCTTCATTTATGCCTACCATTGCCTCTCCCAAATCTTCCGAGAGCTTTGCAACCAGCTTTGAATCATTATAGTTTGTCACAGCCTTTACTATTGCCGAGGCGCGTTTTTCTGGATTTCCTGATTTGAAAATGCCTGAACCTACGAAAACACCTTCTGCCCCTAGCTGCATCATGAGCGCCGCATCCGCAGGGGTGGCGATGCCTCCGGCAGCAAAGTTTACTACAGGCAGCTTTCCGTTTTCACGGACATACAGGGCAAGGTCATATGGGATCTGCAACTCTTTTGCCGCATCATATAGCTCATCTTCCCTCATTGAGGTCAGCCTGCGGATCCCGCTTTGCATCATGCGCATATGCCTGACTGCTTGCACTATATCCCCTGTTCCGGGTTCGCCCTTTGTCCTTATCATAGACGCACCTTCGTTTATGCGCCTTAGCGCCTCACCTAAGTCTTTTGCACCGCATACAAACGGCACCGCAAATTTGGATTTATCAATATGGTATTTATCATCTGCCGGAGATAGAACTTCACTCTCATCAATATAATCTATTTCGATTGCTTCCAAAATTTGTGCTTCTGCAAAATGCCCTATTCTGCATTTAGCCATAACAGGAATCGTAACAGTTTCTTGAATCCCGCGTATCATAAGCGGATCGCTCATGCGGGAAACACCGCCTGCTGCCCTGATATCAGCAGGAATCCGCTCAAGAGCCATAACCGCACAGGCTCCCGCCCGCTCCGCTATGGCTGCCTGCTCCGGTGTTGTAACATCCATTATGACCCCGCCTTTAAGCATTTGGGCCAGATTTTTGTTTAACTCATATCTTTCGTTCATTAATCATTCTCCTGCATGTTTTATGCCTAATACTTCAAGTTCCCTCTCGCTTAGCCCAACGCCTCTGAGCATGAGGCGGTTGCCCTTTAAGCTCTCAATTGAATTTATCCCCATGCCACCCATCATCTCCTCTATTTCGTGCTTCCACCCTGTCAAGAGATTAACGAGCCGCTTCTGTGCAACGCTTGGCTTTAGCCTCTTTGTCAGCTCCGGTATTTGTGTAGCTATGCCCCAGTTGCATTTTCCTGTATAACAGCTTCTGCACAAATGACACCCCATTGCAATAAGCGCTGCTGTACCGATATATACACTGTCCGCGCCCAGAGCCACTGCCTTTACAACATCAGAGCTGCTGCGTATGCTCCCTCCAACAATTATTGAAACATTGTTGCGTATGCCTTCATCCCTCAGGATCCGGTCAATACTTGCAAGAGCTAATTCCACCGGGATGCCCACGTTGTCGCGGATACGTGTCGGCGCAGCCCCAGTGCCGCCCCTAAAACCGTCAAGGGCGATAATATCCGCACCGCTTCTTGCAATCCCGCTGGCAATGGCTGCAATATTATTTACAGCCGCAACTTTTACAATTATTGGTTTCGTGTAGCCTGTCGCCTCTTTTAATGAGTAAATAAGCTGACGTAAATCTTCAATCGAATATATATCGTGATGCGGTGCCGGAGATATGGCATCACTGCCCTCTGAAATCATTCTCGTGAGTGAGATATCACCCACAATTTTTGTTCCGGGCAAATGTCCGCCAATGCCCGGCTTTGCGCCCTGTCCCATTTTAATTTCAATTGCCACGCCGCTGCGCAAATAATCAGGATGGACACCAAAGCGTCCTGAGGCGACTTGTACAACAGTATTACCGCCATAGCTGTACATATCCCCGTGCAATCCGCCCTCGCCTGTGTTGTACAAAACTCCCATCTCCTGTGCCGCTGCTGCAAGGCTTTTGTGGGCATTTAAGCTAATAGACCCGTAGCTCATGGCCGCAAACATAACAGGCATTGAAAGATTAATCCTCGGGGGGAGGTTGTTCACAAGCTGACCTTTCCCGTCACGCTCAATGTCCCTCGGCAGCGCACCCAGGGACACACGTGTTTCCATAGGCTCCCTAAGCGGGTCGATAGACGGGTTTGTCACTTGTGAGGCATTTAACACTATCTTATCAAAGTACACCTTGAAATCCCCTGGATTTCCCATGCCTGATAGCAAAACCCCGCCGCTGTCGGCTTGTCTGAAAATTTCTTTTATAGTCTGCTCGCGCCAATTGTAATTTTCTTTATACTTGTTGCCGGACGGAACTATTTTCAGTGCCATCTGCTTGCATAAAACCACACATCTTTGACAGTTTACGCATTTTCTGTCATCGCTATTAAGCTGCCCAGACTGCTCATCAAACTCATGAGCACCGTAGCTGCACTGAGTATCACAAACGCGGCATAAGTTGCATCTTTTTTCATTTCTAACAATCTCATTTTCCGGATAAATAAAATTCATAACTATCCCCTGACGACTTCATCATTTAACTTTATTATCACAGGCTCTCCGCCGCGCGGAGACCAGATTTTCTCTATCTCAGGCTCCATAACCCTAATCGCCGCTTCTTCACTGGATATAAATACCTTAGAGCCTTTTTCAGCTACAACCATGCTCCGCAGCTTGAGCCTGTCGTTAAGCGCCATAAGCCCACCGTCAAACCCGACTAGAATTGAAAACGGGCCAGTTATAAGCTGCGCTGAAAACATAGTCCGCAAATATTCGTGTTTCTGCCTAATCTCAGGCTCCATCGCTCTTATTTCCTGCCAGAACGGCGCTGCAATAACCGATGAAATTTCAGTTAATGTAAGACCTTTTTTTCTGTGAAGATAGTCAATTATGTAGGTGATTACCTCTGTATCCGTTTGCAAAGTGCATTTATATCCAAACATTTCTATGTTGCGCCTATTGGCATCATAAGACGAAATTTCTCCATTATGTACAACTGAGTAGCCTAAAAGCGCAAAGGGATGTGCCCCGCCCCACCAGCCGGGTGTGTTTGTCGGATAACGGCCGTGGGCTGTAAAGCACCAGCCTTCATATTCTTCCAAGCGGTAGAACCTTCCAACATCTTCAGGAAAACCTACTGCTTTGAATACACCCATATTTTTTCCGCTCGAAAATACATAAACCCCGTCAAACTGGGTATTAATTCTAAAGACACATCTCGCGGTAAATTCGCTTTCTTCCATCTGGCTTTCCGCAAGTTTTGTCGGCAGCGGGGTTACAAAGTAACGCCAAATCAGTGGTTCATCTGTGATTTCTTTTATTTTTGCCGTCGGTATTTTGGACAAGTTTATTATGTCAAAATGCCTGTCTAGAAAATCTTCGCACTCAGCCTTTGACTTCTGCGTGTCATAAAACACGTGCAGCGCATAATAATCTTTATATTCAGGGTATATCCCATACCCCGCAAATCCGCCTCCCAGGCCATTTGAGCGCTCACGCATAACGGCAATAGAGTCTACAATAGTTCCCCCGCTAAATCTTTTACCGGTTTTGTCAATGACCCCCGATATGGCACAGCCTGATGGTATTCTAAATTCACCTTCTCTTAGCATATTGTTCCTCCAACAAAAAAAGGTGCTCATCAGCGGGCTTTCCCCGGACCGATGAACACCTTTGTTCGAATATTAGCTTACTATATTTTTCCGATTTTAGTCAATGTAAAAAATCCACGTAATTTAGACAACATGTATAGTTTTTATCGTCAATATGACTATCAAAAACTAATGCCGCAATTTAAGCAAAAGCCATGGATTACCGTCTTTTCAGGCCCTGGGCACTATCTCAAAGCCCGCTTTTTGCAAAAGACTTAATCCTCTCCATAGCCAAAGCTGTACTGTCACTGTTTCCAAAGGCGCTGAGCCTGAAAAAGCCTTCGCCATTATCGCCAAACCCTGCTCCGGGCGTACCTACGACACCTGCTTTTTCAAGCATAATATCGAAAAACTCCCATGAGGACATTCCGCCGGGGCATTTGAGCCATATATATGGGGCATTCTCTCCGCCGGTGTGCCAGATTCCAAGTTCAGAGAGCACGCCTGATATTACACGTGCATTTTGCATATAATATTCAATGCTGCTGCGTATTTGCGCTTGCCCAGCCGACGAGAACACAGCTTCAGCGCCTCTTTGCACTATATATGGCACGCCATTGAACTTGGTGGTTTGCCTGCGCAGCCAAAGCCTGTTTAGCGGTACGCCGTCACTAATAAGTTCCTTCGGCACAATGGTATACCCACATCTGGTGCCGGTAAAGCCGGCAGTCTTTGAAAAAGAACAAAATTCAATTGCGCAGTTTTTCGCCCCGTCAATCTGATATATGCTCGTCGGGTAGCCTTCTGAGCGTATAAATATTTCATATGCACTATCGAAAAGGATCACAGCACCGTTACTTAGTGCATATTTGACCCAGCACTCAAGCTGCTCCCTATTATATAGCGCACCTGTCGGATTATTCGGTGAACACAAATAGATTATGTCTGCTTTGACACTCTCGTCCGGCAATGGCAAAAAGTTATTGCCTTCATTACCGTCCATGTAAATGATTTTTCTGCCCGCCATAATATTTGTATCCACATAAACAGGGTAAACAGGATTGGGAATGAGCACGGTATTCTCAGCTTCAAAAATGTCAAGAATATTGCCCAAATCGCTTTTTGCCCCATCGCTTATAAATATTTCCTGCTCATCAAGGGATACATTTTTCCCTTTATAATACCCCTGTATGGCCTGCCTTAGAAAATCATATCCCTGCTCATCGCCATACCCACGGAATGTTTCGCCCGCCCCCATCTCTTCAACTGCTTGCCTCATAGCGCTTACTACGGCCGGTGCCAGCGGCAGGGTTACATCGCCGATCCCAAGGCGTATTATCTCCGCATTAGGAAACTGTTCCTGATGCTCACGAACTTTCTTTGCAATGGTCGAAAACAAGTAGCTCTCAGCTAGGTTCAAATAATTTTTATTTATAGTCAATCTCTTAGCCCCGTTTCTTCAGTGA
The DNA here is from genome assembly GCA_009786775.1 of Oscillospiraceae bacterium. Classification (GTDB taxonomy): domain Bacteria; phylum Bacillota; class Clostridia; order Oscillospirales; family Oscillospiraceae; genus WRMH01. Next base: position 1,366 of record WQRL01000052.1, on the reverse strand, counting down.
TGCGTTTAGAAGCCCCAGAAACAGCGGATGCGGCTTGTTTGGGCGGCTCTTAAACTCCGGATGAAATTGAACCCCTACAAAAAAATCTTTGTCAGGCAGTTCCACTGCTTCAACCAGCGTGGAATCCGGGGAAGTCCCGCATACCGACATCCCGCTATTCTCCAGCAAAGTTTGATAATTATTGTTAAATTCAAAGCGGTGCCTATGTCTTTCGGATATTTCTGACTTTGAATATATTTTCTCCAAAACTGAACCGCTTTTAATTTTGCACGGATAAGCCCCCAGGCGCATTGTTCCGCCGCTGCCAATCATACCCACTTGATTTTGCATTATATCAATAACCCTGTGATCCGCATCTTCATCAAACTCCGCCGAATGCGCAGTTTCCAAACCGCACAAATTTCTGGCAAATTCAATTACGGCAATCTGCATACCCAGGCAAATCCCCAAAAAGGGTATGTTGTTCTCACGGACGTACTTGCATGCGCTTATTTTTCCATCTATACCCCTGTCGCCGAATCCGCCGGGAATAACAACCCCGTCTACGCCACCCAGCAAAGCCTCTGCGGTTTCATCTGTTATATCTTCACTGTCCAGCCACCTGACATTAATCTCAACGCCGATTTCAAAGCCCGCGTGATTAAGGCTCTCCACAAGAGAAAGATAGGCATCGTGCAGCTCTACATATTTCCCGACAATAGCAATGTCCAAACTTCTATCCCTATTTCTAATCTTCTCAAGCATACCCTTCCATTCACTCAAGTTGGGACCGGGCGCGTCTATTTTAAGTTCGCGGCAGACAACTTGGTCTAAGCCATTTTCGTGCAGCATGAGCGGAGCCTCGTAGAGGCACGGCAAGGTCATGTTTTCGATAACACAATCAGGCTTCACATTGCAAAAAAGTGATATTTTTTCTCTTATACCGGGGCTCAGCGGTTCATCTGCCCTGGTTATTATTATGTTAGGCGTTATGCCTATTGCACGAAGCTCCTTAACCGAATGCTGTGTCGGCTTAGATTTGTGCTCCCCTGATGCTTTTAGGTACGGAATAAGCGTGACATGTATAAACAAGCAGGCCTGAACTTCCAGAGAAATTTGGCGTATAGCTTCCAAAAACGGCTGGCTTTCAATATCGCCTGTAGTCCCGCCAATCTCCGTAATAAGAACATCTGCCCCGCTGCTTTTAGCCCCGGCATAAATAAAGTTTTTGATTTCCTCTGTAACATGCGGAATCACTTGCACAGTTGCCCCAAGGTATGCCCCCTCACGCTCATGCTTTAACACATTTGAGTATACTTTACCCGCTGTCAAGCTGCTGTGTTTTGTGAGGTTCTCATCAATAAACCTCTCATAATGACCCAGGTCC
>WQRL01000051.1 GCA_009786775.1 Oscillospiraceae bacterium | reverse complement strand
TTTCCGAGACGAAAAGTACCTTTTTGCCATCTGAAATAAGCTCTGAGATGATATTTGTGATTGTTTGGCTTTTTCCTGTGCCCGGGGGGCCTTGCAGCACAAAGCTAGCCCCGCTCTTGGCAAGCAAAATTGCATCCTGCTGGCTTGAATCAGAATCCAGTACAGAAAACACCTCTCTAGGATCTGTTTTGTCATGTTCGTAGCCATCAAGTTCTGAGATATATGTGCTGTCATAGAGGGCCTCGCCGTTTAAGGCTCTGATAATAGGGTGGTCAATTATTTTTGCCGCATTGCGTTCAATGTCGCGGTACATGTTTATCTTCATGAAGGAAAACATGGATAGCTGCACACAGTCGTTTGAAATGCTCCATCCGTGCGGCTCCACAACTGCGCGTACTTCCTCAAGATAGCTAGAGAAGCTCAGCTCTTCACTGAATGCCGGCAGGGTAATGCCGAAATCAGCATGAAGCCTCTCGTGAAGCGAATAGTTGGCGCTTATTTCCTCATCGGAGCCGGATAGAACAATCGGGGAGAACAAGTCATCCTGAGTTAGCTTGACGGGTAGCAGCAAAAGCGGGGACCGCATAGGCTGGCTGTCAGTTCCGCCGTCAACCCAGTTTAGAAAGCCGAAAGCCAGGTGGAGCGCATTGAGCCCCTTCTCCTCCGTAAACTCCTTTGCCTTCTTCATAAGGTTACGGAGTGTCTTGTGGGTCTCCTTGGGAGCCTGGTTTGTCAGTACTCCGTTGGCATAGACGCCGGGCGAAGCCAGGGTAGCCCCATCACCACCCTCGCTTTCATACATATCCGACGGGATAGGAAAAGAGAGCGGGCTATCCCTTTCGGTGAGCATCGCCCACAAATCAGGCGGTGAGGGAGCATTAATGAGTAGTGAATGGCGGACGGCACGGGAGCCGCCTTCGGGCAGAGGGCAGTTTATCAGGCGGTTGCGCTTGCCCAAATCCAATAACCTGCTCTTCCAAAATTCAAGTTTTGTTTCTATATTCTGCATGGCTGTGTCCTTGACAAGTTAAAAATTTTCATGTAAAATGTGAGCAATTCGGGACGGTCGCCCCTAGGGGTGAGATTTGCTGCCGAATGACTGATTTCAAGCCAATGTAAGCACCGTGCCTTTACTTATAAAAGGGTGCGGTTACTTATTTTTTTGGAGGGTTTAAGCAGCAAGTTAGCGCGCTGATTTGCAGGCTTCCAAAACTGGTTGAGCCCTCACAGAAACAGCCCTGCCTCCGTTATGCTCAGAATCAAAGCATAGCACAGATTTGGCTGTTTGTCATTAATCGTTTATTACACATTTCAGATAAGCCAGCCGTCGGACTGGTGCTGTAGCCCTCGATTCCTTCGGTCAGTTCCGTGACAGTGGCCGGAATTCCCTCAGAAATCAAATGCCACAGCCTCAGTGCGGCTACTTCGGTGACAAGTAACGATTATAGTTAAAGTGCACAGACCAGCCTAACACGGGCGGGTGCTCTGGGGGAAAGCGGGGCGGCCGCAGTCCTGGAACACAAATTTTGTCTGCGATGTCAGGTCTATGCCAGGGTAGACGTGACTGACGAAGGCCGCCCCGCTTTTTCACAGAGCACTTGCCTGTGTTAGGCGGATGGTTTAGATAGGATGAACTGTATAGCACAGAAATTTCCGGATTTGGGGGATATATGAAGTCATTTTCCAAACAAGTTTATGAAATAGTTGAGCAAATTCCATTTGGAAAGGTGCTCTCCTATGGCGATATAGCCAGAATCATAGGCAGCCCCCGTGCGGCGCGCCAGGTAGGATGGGCTATGCGCAACTGCCCTGATGACCTGCCGTGGCAGAGAGTTGTCATGGCAGATGGCACTATAACCGGAGGGGAGTTCGCCGAGCTGCGCAAGGCTTTTCTCGCTCAGGAGGACGTGCCTTTTTTGCCCGATGGACGGGTGGATATGAAAAATTGCCGCTGGCTGGGATCCTTAGACATGCCGAGTTCCTCGGCAAAAACCGAGAAAACAGCTTGTGAGCAATGATAATTCTCGTTTACAAATAAATCGTAAGCCTTTTGCGCACGGACTCATTTCAGTTCCACCTAAATTTGCAAGACTTGTAGATTACCTCGCATTTATATTGCACATTAAAACACGAGGGGCATACCGCTCAGCTCGGACATTCGGTGTAGGTGTTCAAACAGGGCGACATTGCGGTTTTCAACCACCTTAAATTCCCGCTCAAGCAGTTTCGGCAAAAGGTCATAGAACAAAATGTTCGCATCGGCATTCAGGGCATCTAAATTACCTTGCTCGTCGGCGAGTCCGTTTTTGGGGTTTCGGCCCGGCTGTTGAGCTGTGATGTTGATATCCGGCATAAGAATACGAAGGATTGCTATATGGCGGAGATTTTTCTCCAAACTTCCAGGAAGCCCGCCTTCTTCGGATAGTGGTGTGCCTGGAGCCGGAAGATAGGGAATGTTCGGTGCCCAAGTTATGCCGAGTTCTTTTGCAAACAATATGTCATCGGCCAGCTGCTCCAGGGTTTGACCCGGGTAATCCACTATTGCGCCTGATGCTAGGTTTAGTCCGCTTTTGCGCACCATGCGTATGCTTTCAGTGCGCTTGGCGAAATTTGTTGAAGGGTTAAGTCGGTTAAATACATCTTCATCAGACATTTCAAATTTAAGGACATATTCATCAACTCCGGCATCGCGCAGCTTTGCATATTCTTCCTCATTCCACTCGCCGCAAGCCAGGGAAATGTAAAAACCTTGCTCTTTTACACCGCGTACAGCGTCGAGTATATTTTCAAACCCGAAGCCGGGATCCTCGCCGGAAACCATAAAAATGCGCGTAAACCCCATGTCCCATGCGTTTTTTGCTGTTTCGATGATTTCAGAGGGAGGCATTCTGAAGCGGCGGAGATTTTTGTTTTGTGCGCTCATGCCGCAATACATGCAGGTGTTTTTGCAAATATTGCTGTAGCCCAGCATGGCGGTTGCGAGAAGGCCATTGCCGCGGGCTGCACGATAAGCATCCTTGGCGCGGGGGATAATAGTTTGCTCAAACTCGCTGTAGGGTATTTTTAGGAGTTCAATGATTTCATTCCGATTCAATTGTGCCACCTCTATATTCCACCATATGTATTGTATTGTGGCTGAGAAAATCAACCTCAGCCCTGTCATGCGTAACCATGATAACTGTTTTTCCCGCCGTGCGCTTTTTTAGATATTCCATTACGGTGGATTTTGTTTGAATATCAAGGCCTTTAAGAGGTTCGTCAAGCAACAAAAGCTCACCATCCGCTGCAACCGCGCGTGCGATTGCTACGCGGCGCTTCATGCCCCCGCTCATTGTGGAAACACGTTTATTCACACAGTCGCCTAAGCCTAATTCTTGCAGGTGCTGCTCTATTTCCTCTTTGGGCTTTCCTGTTGCCATACGGATGTTTGCCCCGGCACTGAAAGACTCGCAGAGGCGGTCTTCCTGAAACACTGTTCTGATATGAGCAGGAACGCCGAGAACCTCGCCTGCATCAGGGCTTACAAAACCCATCAAAATTGACAGGACTGTAGTCTTTCCGCATCCGGACTTGCCCATCATGCATGTTGTCTTGCCGAAAGGAAACGAAATGGATAAATCCTTTAAGACAATCTTTTCTCCAAAAGATTTAGAAACATTACTTAGCTCAATGTTCACTCGCACCCCTCCATTTTAGAAAACATGCGCTTGAGTAAAAAAAGAAATAGCTTTTCAAACAAAAGGCTGATAACTACAATAATCACTGTCCAGGCAAACAAATCTGCGGTGTTTAGATGTATTCTTGCAATGTGCAGCCTCTCGCCAATTGAACCTCGGGGGATGCCGATAACCTCCGCAGCGATGCCGGCTTTCCATGCCATGCCCAGAGAAACATTACATGCCGACAGCAAATAGGGCTTGAGATGCGGCAAATATATGTAGTAAATACGTCTTGCCCATCCTATTTCGAAAACTGTGGCCATTTGAAGCATTCCCTTGTCCAGGCTTTTCATCCCCTGAAGAATGTTGGTATACACAAGTGGAAAAACCATCAAAAATGCGATGAATATGGAGAGCTGAGAAGAACTGAGCCATAGCAGGCAGATGATGATAAACGACACTACAGGCACGGATTTCATGGCAAACACATATGGGCCAAGAAGCCGTTCAACAACCGCGAACTTCCCGGCCGGAACGGCAAAAAGGACGCCCAGGAACATAGCCAAGAAAAATCCCCAGACGATTCTTCCGAAGCTAAACCAAACGGCGCTGAAAAACCCATCGTCCGTCCAAATTGTAAGAAGCCTTTCCACAACAGCGATTGGGGATACCAAAAGCAACCTCTGATTAACTGAAACAGACAGAAGATGCCACAGCGTCAGCGGAAGCAGGACGGACAGGGTTATCCAAAATATTTTTTTATATCTATTCTTAGACTCCATGATAGAAGTCGTCCGAAGGTAAAGCTCCGCCTATAGACTGGGGAGCTATGCCGTAAAGCACTTCCAAATAACCGCGCATAATACGCATCATCTCAGGGCCGGTAATTGAAACGAGGTTGCAGTAAGGGATTGCCCTTTGTGCGATAGGTGCGGCAATGATGCCGAATTGCTCAATAAGCGCGGCACCTTCTTCTAAGTTATTATTGACAAAGTCGGTGGAAGCTGCAAACTCTTCCAAGAAAATCTCAACTGCGCCGAGATTTTGTTCCAAAAATTCAGTGCGGGCAATCAAAACTGTGGTAACAAACTGGCTGTCTGTGTCAAGCGCATTCCATTCTTCATTTAAGTCTATGGCTATGCGCAATCCCGGGAGCTGTGTTTGTGCGACAGTAACAAATGGTTGGGGGAGCAACGCCAGAGCGTGTTCCATGGTGGACATCAGCGCGAGAATTTCAGTTGGCTCTACACGCCAGTCAACATATATATCATTATCGAAAGACATTCCGTTTTCTTCAAATATAAAGCGCATGGCAAAATCTGGAGCAGCACCTCTTCCGGCAGAGAACATTTCTCTGTCCTTTAGGTCTGCTATGCTATGAACCTCTTCGCCGCCGAACTCCACGATATAGAATATACCGCCCGACACGACTGAGATAATCCTCGCTGCGCCGTTTGTATTGTTGTATATAATGGAAGCGAGGTTTGAGGGTACTGCTATTATATCAAGATTGCCCTGTAGAAACTGGGGGGTCAGCTCGTCGGGGCTGCCACCGAGTAGATACTCATAGGTGTTGCGGGTAAGTCCGTTTTGGGCATCATCCAAAAGTTTCACCATGCCCATGCCGCCTGGGCCTCTAAGTGCGCCCAGCCGGATGTGAGCGGGTTCGGGTTCAGTTTCAGCCGGCTCTTGCGGTGCGGAACCGGGTGTGCCGGGAGTTTCCGCAGGTTGGGGTGTTTCTGCATGTGGGGCGGCAGGTGGTGTTGCGGGCTGTTGCGCGCAAGCAGTGAGCAAGGTTGTCGTGAGCACGGCTGCGATTACCAATACTAGAATAAATTTTGATTTCTTCATAAAAATCATGCTTACCTTTCTTAACTTTGTATTTAACGAATTTAGCTGATATTCAGCTCCGAAAAATTATATATTAATGGGTGGGGTATTGTCAAATATGCTAACCCCCGGGAACTCGTTCCCGGGGGCTTAAATCACAGACAAAGCAAGGGCTATCACCGATGATTAGTCCTGTAGCAGCACCTTCTCTTACTAATACTTTGCGAATTGGCTGCGGATGGCATCCATTTCATTTACTATGTCGTCGAGGTCTAGCACCATTTCCATCATGCTGACCTGTTCGTCATAAACGGCAGGGTCTACTTCATCTTTTACTGCGTCTTCGCATATGTGGTAACAAGCGAGTCCCAACGAGACTCCCGTCAATGGTCCGGCAAATGTGGGGTCTCCGGCTGTAACTGTTTCTGCGGCGAGCCCTGCGGCTTCACCTTCGGCTGCGCCGATGATGACAATTACGTTTTCGGGGCCAAATTGCTCCGAAAAATCCTTAACCCTCTTTTGGTTCTCCAGATCCATTGCACCTGCTGCTGTTCAGACGAAGCATTCTGTCGAGGAGAATACAACATCAGCACCTGTGGTTTTGATGCACTCCTCAATCGCCGGGCCCGGTATTCCATCGCGGTCACCGATTATGACGATTTTCTTGCCGTCAAGTTTTCCCATAGCGATTCCTCCTTTCAAAAGTAAAAAAGTAAATTAAAAAATGGAAAAATTTTCCATCTGTCGCGCTTGGTTAGATATGCCTGTTTATCATTGCGTCAATATTTTGTTCGGTGCAATCATCCTTGACAAGTTCTTCAAGTTTGGTGCCGTTTTCGTAAATTGCCATTACGGGCAGGCCGAGGACTTGCTGGCCGATTGCCACGCGGCGGGCCTTGGATGTGTTGAGGGCGGTGAATTTAATCTTATCGCCGTATTTTTCTGCACATCCATGTACAAAAGGCATGAGAGCCTGACAGGGCACGCAGCCATCGCCGTAGAAATCGACGAATATTTTGCCCTCGGACTTGAGAACCTCTTGTTCAAATGTTTCTTTGTTTAGCTCTAGCATTGTTTTATCTCCTTACTGTCAATCAGTTAATGTGCAGTTCTTGATAGATAGTGTTCCGCCTGGGTGGCTGCAATGGCACCGTCTGCGGCGGCGGTTACCACTTGGCGCAGAGCCTTGGCCCTGACATCCCCTGCAGCGAACACTCCCGGGACGTTGGTGTGCATGTTCTCGTCTGTAACAAGATAGGGGCCGTCCATGTCAAGTTTGTCTATGAAGAGTTCCGAATGTGGGTCGAAGCCGATAAAGACAAACAGGCCGAACATTCCGTCCTCATCATCAGCCTCAATAACCCGCAGCTCACCTGTCTTAGTGTCCTCGACAACCATGGAGGACAAAATGCCGTCCCCGCGAAGCTCAGTTACCACGGAGTTCCACATGAACTCAATTTTGGGGTTGGCGAAGGCCTTTTCCTGAATTGACTTTGCAGCCCTAAGTTCGTCACGCCTGTGTATTATTGTAACCTTGCGGGCGAAGCCTGTCAAATATAGGGCTTCCTCGACTGCGGCATCGCCGCCGCCTACAACGAAAACCTCAAAATCTTCAAAGAAATTAGCATCGCATGTGGCGCAGTATGAAACGCCTTTGCCTATAAATTCTTTCTCGCCGGGGCAGCCCATGGGGCGGGGCTGGGCTCCTGTGGCTACAATAACGCACCGGGCTTGATACTCGGCCTTTAGTCCGGTTAGCACCTTCACTCCGCCTTCAAGATTTACATCGGTGATTATGTCGTAAGCCCTCTGCGCTCCGAAGCGCTCGGCCTGCTTGACCATGCGCTCAATAAGGCTTGGGCCTGTTTCTTTCTCAAGGCTGCCGGGATAGTTTTCAATCTCATGTGTTACGACAATCTGCCCGCCATCCATTTCTTTTTCTATAAGCAAAGTGCTCAGCCTTGAGCGGCCTGCATAGAGTGCGGCAGAAAGCCCCGCAGGGCCTGCGCCTATTATTGCAACATCGTATATGTTTGACATTAGTGTGACCATTCCTTTCAAAGAAGTTTGAAGTTACTTAAACGTTTACCTCAAATACAGTCTGTCCGTCCACTTCCGTGCACGCAGCGTCCAGAGCCGTTTCGACAATCTTGCGCCGAAGCTGCTTTTCTTCACCTGCGGTGAGGGCGGGATTGCCCAGCGGATGAGGGATGGCGACTGCGGGAACGATTCTGTTTGCGCCTACTGTGAGGGAGATGGGGGTGACAGTGCAAATGTGTACAACTGGGATACCTGCGCGTTCAATTTCTTTAACCATCGTTGCTCCGCAACGTGTACAGGTTCCTCATGTGGATGTAAGGATTACAACAGAAACATTGTCATCCTTGAGTTTCTTGGCAAATTCCTGGGCAAAGAGTTTGGAACTCTTTGTCGAAGTGCCATTGCCTGTGGTGGTGAAAAATTTGTTATAGAGCTTGCCAATCCGCCCTTCTTTTTCGAGATCTCTGAGCACATCGACAGGCAATACGCGGTCGGCATCCTGGTTTGCATATGAGGGGTCATAGCCACCGTGGGCTGTTTCGTATGTGGCCTCGGTGAGGTCATCTACCCCTGTGATGTCATACTCGCCATATTTGGAGGCACTGGACGACTCAATACGGTCGGGATTATTTTTCGGCACTATTCCACCCGATGTCACGAGTGCCACAACAGCCTTGGACATGTCTTTTACCGCTGGGTTGGGCGGTACCCGGTCGAAATCGGGCATGGGGTATTCGGTTACAAAGGGTTCGCCTTTGAGCTTCTTTAGAAGCATGTCCACCGCCCGCTTTGAACCGCGCTCTTTTTCAAAAAAGTTGACGCGGGCGCCGCCGGGGAGGTACCCCTCTTCAATTGAGGCACCGATTGGCTCGCCCCCTGCCAGCTTTAAGGCCAGGGCGGCCATTGTGGGCACAGCCTTTCTCATCCCTGCCGCACTGCTTCCAGTGGCAACGATAAGCATTTTCTCCTTGAACATCTCGGCACCTGGGTTTTCTTCAAACATTCCTGTGAGCACAGGGATGCCGAGCTCCGCTGAAACCGCATCGCAGATAGTGCCGCAAGCCACGCCGTAACGTCCTGCGTTGAAGGCAGGCCCTGCTATAAACAGGTCTGCGTCTATTTCGCGGATCATGCCGAGGAGGGTTTCCTTAGCCTCACCTAGATTTTCGTTGAAGTAGGAATCCCCGCAGACTATGGTTTTGACAATCTCGGCTTTGTCGCCGAAGGCACCTGCGAAGGCAGTGCCGGGGCCTATTGGGCCGTCGCGAAGTTCAGGCTTGTGGTCTGCAAACTCCTCGCCGCCAATGCCCGCATAAAACTGATTTATATAGTGGACAACTTTGAATTTACTCATCATATCCCTCCTATCGTGCGCTGAGCAAGTTAAAGCCAAGCTCATTTGTGGCACCTGTTATGGCCTGAATTTCAACAGTGATGCTGCCATCGTCCGCTATGTTTCCAGCAAACCCGCCAGCAATTTTCTCTGTATATTCAAGTGTGCCTATAACCTTGTCG
>WQRL01000050.1 GCA_009786775.1 Oscillospiraceae bacterium | reverse complement strand
GATGACGCCAGTGCTGACAAAAGTGCAGGACGCACTGGGCGATATAATTTATGGTGTGGATACTGTAAGTCTTGAAAACACTGTTTTTCACTTACTAAAGCGCATGGGCATGACCTTTGCCGCTGCTGAATCCTGCACGGGAGGCCTTATATCCAAGCGCATAACGGATATCCCCGGAGCCTCGTCCGTGTTCATGGGGAGTACTATCGCTTACAGTGAGCACACAAAATCAGCGGTGCTGGACATTCCTTCAGAGCTCGTTGAGCAAAAAAACGCTGTCAGCCCCGAGGTTTCACTCGCAATGGCCGACAGCGTCAGAATCAAGTTTAGCGCCAGCATAGGCATCGGTATAACAGGTATAGCAGGCCCTGACAGCGACAGTTCAGGCCAGAAACCAGGCACTGTATTTGTGGCTCTTACCACAAAAGACATAAAATGCTGCCGCCACCTAAGCCTCTATTCCGACCGCGAGCGCATACGCACAGGCGCTGCAAACCACGCATTCGACATGATCAGAAGGCTGCTCACCGGGCTGCCGCTGGATTAAACCTAGGTGTAAACGGCGGCAAAATGCAAAGCTGCTTACGCTTAAAACTCAACTAATTTCCCGACCACTACCAGACGGGCGTTTGCAAAGTCATAGGCGCATGTGGCCAGAGTTACTATCCTGTAATTTGCGCTCATTTCTACATTGGTTCTAACAAGCGAGCGGCTCATTATTTCTCTGAGGTACTGCTGATAATCGTCAGTGCTCTCAAAGCTAATGCGCGGCTGCTCATGGGCGGAATCAACCAAATATACAGTGAAAATAATTAGCTGATAGTCCGCATAGGGGGTGTGTATGAACATCACCGGGTTGCGGTCATAGAAATCCTGTTCCCTATAGTGCTTAAGCACACCAAACATATCTTCTGTTCTGGACATGTGTCCGTATAGGATTGTGTTAAAATCGGAAAAATCTGATTTATTTCTATAGTCCATGAATATTGAACCGCTCCGATGGCGCGTGCCGTCAGGGAGATGGGTTAGAAAATAATCGTTGTCTGTATATTGCATTATGGGATAGTTAATGGCGGTGCCCTCAAGGGTAATCCAGCCGACAACACCCGGAAACTGCTCATTTAGCGCATCGAAATCAACTAGGGGAACCCATGGGTTTTCTGGCTCTGGCAAGACCTCCCCGTCAGGTGCTGCGGCATCTACCGTCTGGTTTTGCGGAGCAGGGGCAGAGGCAGCAGGGCCGCTTATGTTCCCCGGATTTCCGGGGGTACGCGGGCGCATTTCAATACCTGCGGCAAACGCAGTGTAGAAGCTCTGACTTTGCCAGTCCCGGTAGAGTTCAATGCCTAGCCAAACTCCGAATGTCAAAATGCCTGCAAGGCTAATACCTAAAATTGCATACAGAATCCGGAGCGTTTTATTGCTCTTTTTTTTGTTCGTGTTGCTCATGTCAATGTCACCACCTAGTAAAATTATACTCCCACTTCAAGAGGGGGTCAATAGGTTTGTTAACAAAATTTTCACATTTTCCCAAAACATTTACATACCCATATCTAAACCATCCGCCGAACATGGGCAGGTGCTCTGGGGAAAAGCGGGACGGCCTTCGTCAGTCACGTCTACACTAGTGGAGGCTTGAAATCATTGCTAAACTTGTGTTCCGAGACTGCGGCCGCCCCACTTTCCCCCAGAGCACCTGCCCATGTCCGACTGGCCTGTACTGAAACTGCGAATCACGCAGCCTTTCAGATGAAGATGGCGTTTTGCGTGAGTGACTAAACTTCAACACCTATACTAAAATTGAAAGCCGGCTGGTTTGGGTAGCCGGCTTTCAGTTTTAGTGGCGGGTATTCTTCTTGTTATCTCAGCTTGGTTATTTTCAGCTCGGCTGCTTGCCCGCAGCATGCTTGCTCATAGGTTTGTCTTTTTTTGCTTCGTTATTCGTCATCTGATTCTGCTTCTTCGTGATTTCTCATCTGACGGATTTTGTGTGAGATGACTGCTGCCACCAAGGCTGAGAGGATTAGGCCTGAGGTCAGGACTGCACTGACATCTGCGATGCCTGTTTGTGGCATTGTGCTCAGTGGGGTTTCCTCTTCAATTATAATGGTTTCGTAATCAGACAGCGGTGCATCTTCTTCAAAGAGGTCTATCTCTTCTACTTCTTCAAAGTCAGCAAGGGGGACATCGTCTTCTTCAAAAACGCTTTCTTCAGCTACAGTTTCTTCAATTACGGCTTCGGCTACTGCGGCCTCAGCTACAGCTTCTCCCCCATCGTAGTCATATGAGGCATCAAAACCATCATCTAAGCCGTCGTCTGAGCCGTCATCAGCCCCGTCGTCTATACCATCATCCGAACCGTCATCTACATCTTGAGGATCATTTTCCGAAGGCTGGTCAACATCGTCGGTAATCCTGATGAATACCCCGGGTGTGAAAACTCCAGCTTCAAAGTTGAATATGCCTGGGATAAATTCTCCGCTTTCACCATCGAAGATACCAGGGATATATTCACCGGGCATGAACTCGAAGATGCCAGGGACGTAGTCCTCACCTTCAAATTCAAAGACGTTCTCTACATAGTCAGTTGGGATGAATTCAAATGTGTTAGGTTCGAATACGCCAGGGATAAACACGTCGTCAAAGTCGCGCTCAACGAAGTCTGTAGGAGTGAATGTAAAGTCACCTTCAATGAATGTGTCAGGTTCAAACACATAGGTTCCGCCGACATACTCGCCATATTCGAACTCAAAATGGCCTGCCTCAAACTCCGGCTTGTCGGGAGCTGCAACATCGAAGATTGGGGGAGCTACGGGTTCATCCTTGTCAAAACTAGGCATCTCTCCGTTCCACTCAGGGGCTTTGTCACCAAATACCGGTTTGCCTGTACCCTCATAGGAACCGAAACCAAAACCTGAAGAACCTGACTGGCTTGTGATGCTGACTTCGTGGTCGCCGACACCGCTTATTGTGAATTTATACCCTGTATATACATTGCCGTTTTTGAGAGTGAGCATAAATGTACCTTGCTCAGCACCTTCGGCTACAATAACATGGAATACACCGGCCGAATCTCTGTATAGGGTGATATCCCCTCCGCCTTTGCTCTCATCACCGTCAAAAATCTTATAGTATGTGTTGCCGTTGATATTGCTGCTTGTTTTTTCTACGTTTTTGATAACTTCGCAGTTAAAGGCTGAAATTGTACCTTCCCTGACACCATCTTGATATTCTTCCCATGCGCTCAGCTCTGCATTGTACTCTTCAAGCCTGTCGTTATAAGCTGCCATCTCTGCATCAAAAGCAGCCTTGTCGGCGTTGTACTGTACCACTGCCGCATTGTATTCGGCCAGATATGCGTCATATTGCTCCACATCGACATCGTGTGCTACCAAATCCTCTAGGAACTGGTCATACAGTGCCTGCCAGTTAGCATAGGCCTCGTTATAGGCGCTTAAAACAGTGCCACTCCACTCAGCAAGCCTCTCTGCCTCTGCTTTGTCAAAATCGGCTTGTGCTTCCGCCCTTAGTGCATCCTGTGCTTCATCGAAAAGCTGTTTGAGAATAGCTTCGGCTTTTTCAAAGTCTGCTCTTCCTTCCAGTTCGCGGGTTTCTTGAGATTTGTTAAAGGCCTCTAGCTTGTCGGCTTCCTCTTGTTCAAATATGGTTTTCGCTGCCAGCTCGCGGGCCTCTTCCGATTGGTTATGCTCAGATAACCTGTATGCCTCATCTTCAAGAAATTTAGCGTATTCTGAGTCATAGCGCTCTGATTCCAATTTATCGAAATCGCCCTGCCTCTGCGTTTCTTTGTCAAGAAAATCCTGGTGTTCATCATTATAACGTGCTTGTTCATCAGCTTCGTGTTCAGCCCTAGCTTGCTGTTCAGCTTCGTTATGAGCGTGGAGTCCATTATCATAGCGTTCTTGCTCTTTCGCAATATGCTCCGCTTCTTTTTGCTGCTCTTCCTCATTAAATTTAGCGAGTTCCTCATCGTAGCGGGCCTGCTCGTCTGCCTTAAACTGAGCTTCGTTTGCAGCGTGGAATGCGGCTTCATCTTCCTGTAGGCGAATCTGCTCTTCTGCGTTAAACTCTGCTTCCCTAATCGCCTCAGCTTCATTAAAAGCTGCCAATCCAGCATCGTAGCGTTCCTGCTCTGATGCGTTAAAATCCGCTTCCCTCTGAGCTTCTGCTGCTTCAAAAGCAGCCTGTTCTTCATCGGTATGGATTTCTACAACAGTACGCTCTTCCATTTTGAACACCTCCAAAAATTTCCCGTTTCAATTTATATCCCAACGATACTCTCATTTCGTCACGCATATGTCACGCAGCAAAAACAAATCCCTAAACATTATAGGGATTTGTCACATTAAAGTCACAAATAAAGGCATTTTTATGTACGTGTGACGTACGTCAAATATTCAATAATATGCTTATTCAGCCAAGCCGCACAAAATATTTTACATTGCAGCCATAAAGCGCAACTAGCCTGTCAGCAAACAAATCTCGGATTAACTTCTTGATGAGCCCATTTATTACGCTCCCAGACCAGTCGGGCACGGGTGCTGCTCTGAGGGAACGCGGGGCGGCCGCAGTCCTGGAACACAAATTTTGCCCATGCTGCCAAGCCTTACCCAATGTAGACGTGACTGACGAAGGCCGCCTCACTTTTTCACAGAGCAGCACCCATGCCCGACGGATGGTTTTATATTCATGTTTGTACACAATCGTACACAGTTTATTCATTTTTTTAATTGTAATAACGCCCTATCTGAGATATAATTACTTAAATAAGATACATGCGCAAGCCACAGGGCATTGCCCTAGGCAGGCACTCAGGAGGGTATGGCTATGAAATTTCCATTTGGCAAGCACCACGCTGACGATAAGACATTAAGCGGCAATGACAGCAAACATCACCTGCACAACCACGACAAAACCCTTGACAACCACGCCGCTTTTTCCCATCCTGAACGCTGGGCCAAATCCACGATTGACGCAGACAACCCTGATGGGCTTGTAAAAATTTATGAAATCTCACCGGGCATCTACCTGACTGAAACAACCATACGCCAGAGAACATGGGTACATGATATTCTTGATGACGAGAGCATCCCCTATTATATTGAGGTCAAGCCCCGGGACGGGCAGCGCAATCTCACGGAAACCCAATCTATTTACGTTGAGGAAAAACATGCACCCAAGGCCGTCTTTCTCATGAACACATTCCTTGACCCGGAAAGCAAAGTAAAGCGGGTTAATATTGAGGAAGAAATATTGATTGGCGAGGATGGCATCCCCAAGAAATTATGCCCTTTCTGCGACAAGGAAATGGACTTTGATTATTACAGATGCCCCCATTGCAAGGCCGATATAACATAAAGGCATCTAAACAAGGGCATTTAAGGCACTTACGCAAACACGGGCGGCCAGCTGGCCGCCCGTGTCAGTTATTCTTTATCCTCCCAGCCGCACGACTTCGGTGCGCCGTCGGTGAGGGCCTCATCCATAAGCCTGAGCATCTCTAAAACACTCCTAAAGTTCTGTTTCATGTTCTTCTCCGCCCAAAGAATCTGGCCTTGCCAGCTTGAGTTCTGCTGGAATTTGACGGAGATCTCAAATGTACACCTTGATGCCCCCGGTCCATCCCTCACAACCATCATTGGTTTCGGCCCCCCTTGAACAACCTTAAATGCCGTCTCATTCATTTTCTCCGCTCCCCTTTCGGCCTGCGCAGAGCGCCACGCCCTGCAACAGCTTCTTCATATAGTGCCCCGCACTGTCTTACATCCTTCGCAACAGGCTGATATTACTGCGTTTTTTCACCTCGCCAGGCAAGTAAATCTGCCGCAATCTTTGTGGAGTTGTTTCAAAACCGCTGTACTAGACATAACATTACAACGCTTATGTCACAACATGGTCACGACAGTAGCGGCGCGAGGGCTTTTATTGTTGTGCCTGTGACCTTGGGGAGATATTTTGAATCCAAATCATGCATAATCCTATTTACCAACATTTTGCAGTCCTCATAGGTGAGGCTATTTAGCATCAGCAGGTACTGACTCGGGCCAGACCTGGTGTATAAATCGCCCATCCTAAGGTTTTTAGGTATAATTATGCCTAGCTGCTTCATGGCTCCCGCGCTTCTTATATCCGCATCGTGCTTTGTTTCAAACATTACTATGTATGTCGATTGCCCACTGCGCGGAACTGAGCGCGCTTCAATTTGCACAAATGTCTTAAACTCGCTGAGGTCGCAGTAGTACGCTCCGGGAAAGTTTGCATCCTTGAGCCAGCTTTCCAGCAAATTGTCCAGAGTCATTCCCAGCTGCATCTCCGGTTTGTGAATCACGGCGTAGAGCGCCCGCAAGTTCTCTGAAAAGCTCACACCTAAAACATCAAAGAACATAGCCTCAACACGCTTATATTCATCGTGGGCATCGCTAAACTTACTCTGTGCTATGAGCACTTTGAGATGGTATTCGATAATTCTTTCGTCAAAAGGGTCGATATATAGAGCCTTGGCACATAGCTTCTCAGCTTCCACATTACGGCCGAACTGGCCAAGCAGCTTGAGGGCGTCCAGTGCGCAGCTTATGTACATAGAACGGTAAAAACGCGACAGGGGCATGACCCACAGTTCGCCGACGGAGTTTGGCAGAAAATCGCCCCTGTACAGCTCACAGGCGCGCAAAAGCATCTCAAGGCGGGTTTCCTCTTCAACGATTGTACCTGCGCTCTTGTAGTACGTTTCAAACTCTTCGATATCGACTGCGCAGTTTATTTCCGTGTTCCAGGAGTACCCCCCGCCTTTAGTGAGTATGAGTGAATCTGCGCAGGACAGGCCGGCCTTTGCAAGCGCAGTCCGCGCACGGTATACAATCGTCCGCAGTGCGCTGCCCGCACTTTCCATGTTGTCCTCTTCGCAAAACACGTCGGCCAGCTCTTCCTGCGTCACTATTTTATGTCGGTGCGTGACAAGGTATTGTAGCATTTTCCAGGTTTTCGAGGATCTCTTTTCCTGTTCAATGATACGGTTTCTGCCGTCGACGATCGCAAATCCGCCCAGCGTTTCTACTCTAATTTGCACACTATCTAAGCTAATTTTGATTACCCCCGTCCTCAAAAACGCAACAAATCAATGATGCCTTTAAGGTGCCACGGCTTCTTCCTCTTTTTAATATTCTACCAGAAGCGCAATTGTTATGCAAGGAGTACCGTCCAATTTATGTATAAATTTTGAACAACTCGCAGCAAAACAACAAAGGCTGTGCTCCATCAAAAGAAACACTGCCTGCGCCACCTTGCTTTTTCAGCCTTTTCCAGCCCAATTATCCTTGCAAATCAAGTGCCTGCAAATCATGCCCTGTACCCAAAATGAGGTTTTCAAAAAATTTGTTTAGATATGAAACATTTGGCCGGATACTGTTTTGCGCATCGGTGTGGTTTGCACGGACGAGAGCGTCACGAAACCACTTGCTATACTTCTCGAAAGGAGCATTGTCAACCTGCACCCCCATTGTGCGAAGATACTTGATCGCAAATGTCGAGATTGTCCGAGTGTTGCCCTCGCGAAATGGATGCGCCTGCCAAATTGCCGAAATGAACTTGGCAAATTTGTGAACATCCGCTTCCTCAAAAGGCGTGTTATACCCTGCACTTTGCTCAATGTCAAAATCGTAGTGCAAATACTCAGCAATCGCCCTGTAGTCGCTATAGGTCATAGTGGCACCGCCCAGTACCGATTCTTTTTTAGACAGATTTTCTGTACGGTATTCACCCACCCACTTAAACGGAAGCACATCTTGAAATAGCTCCCTATGGATTACTTTAAGTGTAACCGGAGATAACTTAAAATCCTCCCTCTCCAGACAAACCGCAATACGCGCAGCCACTATGTCTGCTTCTTTGTGCTCATATTCCGCACTCTCAAAATCCATAGCTGCATAATGGCTGTATACCATCTCAGCAGCTTGTTCTGTACTATATTTATTGACCAGGGTGTCTGCGATAATAGTTTCAAGATACGTCGAAGTCTGCAACCCATCGACAGCCTGCAAGCCTTTTCCAATCTCCCAATATCTCTTTCGCTTTTCCAAATCCTGATTCGGCGCGAGAGGTGTGTATTCACTCTGAAACATAAGGTATCCGCCACCTTTCATCCCGTCTATTATACGCTATTTTAGCACTCAGCGCAATTGTTTGAAAAACCTTCGTTCTTCTCTCGCGCTCATATAGTCATCATCGCTTTCGTTTAATTTATAACACAGCTAAACCCACTTGCTCATGTCACTTGTACGATAGTGTTCTGTGAGAGACCAATGGGCAAATGTAGCGGCTCTTCTGGCTTGAGTTTCAGAGTCTTTACTGTCATACATGAGAAGCTCCGGAGCCCCTCTATTATAATGATCTGCTGACATTGCTATTACCTTTAATTCGAGCCTGAACTTCAGGGTCTTTGCTATCATGCATCTTGATTTCAGGTGCAGTAATTAAATAAGGCTCGGCCGACAAAGCTACTTCTTTTAATTTTTCAGGAAAGAAATTTGGTGTGTAGCTACCTAGAGGAAAGAAACTAATTATATTCCCATCCTTCCTAATTGCAACTCTTATGTGGTTTCTGCGATATACATAGTCAGAAAAGTTTGCTCCCTCAGTCATATCGTCAAAGTATGGCTCGACCACATCTATCATGGCGACCAAATCCCTAAAAGCATCAAATGCAAGAGCAATATTGCTTGCAAAGTTTGACATCATGCTCACTCTTTATTTATTCATACGGCTCAGTATACCTTCAAGGGCCCGTTTCGTCAAATTTCACCGGGCAGCCGAATACGGGCGGGTGCTCTGGGGGAAAGTGGGGCGGCCGCAGTCCTGGAACACAAATTTCGTCTATGGTTTCAAGCCTATGCCAGAGTAGACGTGACTGACGAAGGCCGCCCCACTTTTTCACAGAGCATTTGCCCGTGTCCGGCGTATGCCTTCGGCGGCAGCAGCAACGAAATTTTCTAACAGGCTTGACTTTTTTCATGAGCAGCATATACTAAAAATGCAGGGACAT
>WQRL01000049.1 GCA_009786775.1 Oscillospiraceae bacterium | reverse complement strand
GTAGCTGGGCTGCTGCTTATGAAGTTTAGCCCGGAAAAAGACCCGCAGGCTCCTGTTAAGTGGAGGCTTGGGGTTATACTTGTTGCAGCGTTTCTGGCAGCCGGGCTTATAGGGGTCGAGTTTCTGGGCAGGGATGCCGCAGAGCGGGGAGATGGCTTTGCAGGGAGGATTCTCTATGAGGCCCGTGAGGTGCTTCACGGCAACATAAGGCCTGAAATGGGTTCGGCGAGGGTTCACATCTGGCAAAATGCGCTGAGGGTGGTTCCGGACAATCCTATAATTGGCAGCGGCCCTGACACCTTCGAGTTTGCATTTCCTGAAGATGCCCAAGGCTTTATGTATGTGCGCTTTGACACGGCACACAATGAATATGTGCAGATTCTTGTAACTCACGGCATTTTGGGGCTTTTGGCATATTTAGTTTTTCTGGGAGGGGTGTTTGTGACCTCGGTGCGCAAGGCCTTCCATAACCCTTTGTTAATGGCAGTCATGGCTGCATTTGTAGGGTACGGCGTACAGGCATTTTTCAACATCAGCCTGCCTATTGTGAGCATGGCCTTGTGGGTGTTTGCCGGTATGCTGACAAACAGCCGTATGCGTGAGGCGGCATCTGAAGATTTGAGGTAGCTAGGTGGGAGTAGTATCCGGTTTTAGAAAGCTCTTTGGGCTGTTTAACAGGCGGCAGAAAATAAATTCAGTTATAATGCTCGGGCTGATTGTCTTGGGCGGCATTGCGGAGACCGTGGGAATAGGGGTTGTTTTGCCATTTACCACTATTTTGCTCGACCGGGAGGCCATTGAGTCAATTCCGGTTTTGTACAGCTTTACGCAAATCCCTTGGGTTGGGGACTACAGAAGATTCATAGTTCTTATGTGTATAGTGCTTGTTTTAATATTTGTCCTGAAGAGCCTTTATATGTTCTTTCTGCTGTATGTACAAAACAGATTTGCCCTTAACCGGCAAATTGAACTGTCCAAGGCTCTATTTAGCTCCTACATTTACAAGCCGTATGAATTTTTCTTCGGCAAAAACACGGCCGAATTGCAGCGCAATGTAAATGTGCTGGTTGAACGGGTCATCCAGAATGTACTTATGTTCGGCCTGCAACTTCTCACGGAAGTCATGGTTGTGGTGTCCATAATAGTGCTGCTTATGATTGTGGATCCAATGTCTACTCTGGCGCTTGGGATTGTGCTGGGGGGCGTAGGTGCGGCATACTACTTCATACTCAAAGGCAGGCTTGATGAAGCTGCGCAGAAGCAAAATGCCTACGGTGCAGGAATGGTCAAAACAGTAAATGAGGGCCTGGGCAGCGTGAAGGAAGTGAAAATCCTAAAAGCGGAAAAAGATTTTCTGGAGCGCTACGGGAAACTTGGCGCGGGGTTTGCCAAGACGGCAGCCTTTCACAACATGGCCTTCTCATCTCCCAGGCTTTTGATAGAAACAGTCGCCATCTCGGGCCTTGTTATTCTCGTGGTAATAAATGTCCTGCGCAGCCCTGATATGAATGCGTCATTGCCTATGATAGCCCTTTTCGGCATGGCGGCAATCCGCATAATGCCATCCCTGAACAGGAGCATCGGCTTCATGACAGCAATACGCTTCTCCCTTACGCATTTTAACCAGATATATGACGACCTCAAGGAAGCTCAGAACGTGGCAGCCTCAGCAGAAACTTCGGCAGGAAGGATTGTCATGCAAGATGGCATTGAGATTAAGGAACTGACGTATAAATATCCAAATGCGGACACAGTGATTTTCAAAAACGCTCGCCTGACCGTGAAAAAGGGTCAGGCGATAGGGATTGTTGGGAGTTCAGGTGTGGGAAAGACTACGCTGGTTGACTTGCTGCTGGGATTGCTGGAGCCTGAGTCAGGGGAGATTCTTGTCGATGGGCGGAACATCCGGGACAGCATCGGTAGTTTCCGCCGCAGCATAGGCTATGTTCCTCAAGATATTTTTATAATTGATGATACTATTGCAGCCAATGTTGCATTTGGTATTGACCCTAGCAAGGTTGACGAGGGCAGGGTCTGGGAAGCACTGGAGATAGCGAATCTAAAAGAGTTTACTAAATCCCTCAGCGAGAAGCTAAACACTAATGTGGGAGAGAGCGGCACAAGGCTTTCAGGCGGGCAGCGGCAGCGCCTCGGAATTGCCAGGGCAATTTATAACAATCCCGAGATATTAATTTTCGACGAAGCGACATCTTCCCTCGACAACGAGAGCGAGAGAATTATTTCCGAAGCCATCACGGCTATCGGCCAGACTAAAACTATGATTATAATTGCTCACAGACTTAATACCCTTGATAAGTGTGATGTCATTTATGAAATAAAGGACAAAGCGATTATTAAAACTGAGCTTTAACCGCAGCGTGGCAAAAAATCCGCCAAAAGATGGATGATTTGGATTCGTGCCACACTATCTAAATAAGGCCTCAAGATAATTTATAACAGGAACCTATGAAATGAAAAATATACTCTTTGCAACACTTGTTGACATAAATAGCCTTGACGAGTCAGGTATCTACCAGGACTTGCTGCGTGAAATTACCCTGCTTGGGCACAGGGTTTATGTTGTTTCCCCATATGAGCGCAGGCAAAATAAGCAGACAGTGTTTCTGCCGAGCCGGACCGGCGGCATTCTCAAGGTGCGCGTCGGAAATATCCAAAAAACAGGCAAGCTGGAAAAGGGGATTTCCACGGTGCGCCTGGAACGGCAATATCTCAAGGCTGTCAAAAAGTATTTTGCAGACATCAAATTTGATACGGTAATGTACTCCACGCCCCCCATAACTTTGGGGAAATTAATAAGCTACATAAGGCACCGCGACGGGGCGGAAAGCTACTTGCTGCTCAAGGATATTTTTCCGCAAAATGCGGTGGACTTGGGAATGCTGGCAAAAAAGACATATTTATACAGGTATTTTAGAAAAAAAGAGACAAGGCTTTATGAAATGTCCGATTTCATCGGCTGTATGTCCAAGGCGAATGTGGATTATTTAGTTAAGCACAACAGGCAGCTTGACCCTTCAAAGGTTCATATCTGCCCGAACAGCATAAGCATTAGGCCGCAGGAGAATGCGGCGAAATGCGATGAAATACGTGACCAGTATGGCATCCCGCGCGAAAAGAAGGTCTTTGTTTACGGCGGTAACTTGGGCAAGCCTCAGAGTGTGGCATTTATAACCCAGTGCCTGAAACTCAACCAGAACAAGGATGACAGGTATTTTCTCATCTGCGGGGAAGGTACTGATGCGGAGCTTATTACAGAGTACATTGAGGAAGAGGCCCCAACTAATGTAATGTTTATCCAGGCGCTGCCTAAGAAGGAGTATGACGAGCTGCTTTGCGCCTGTGATGTCGGGCTGATTTTTCTCGACCACCGCTTCACAATACCGAACTTTCCGTCTAGGCTTCTATCGTACATGCAGCAAGGGCTGCCTGTGCTGGCATGTACCGATGCGCACTCCGATGTGGGCTTTACAGTAATAAGCGGCGAGTTCGGCTACTGGTGCATGAGCGGCAATGCCAAGTACTTCTCACAGGCTGTCGATGAGATACTCTCTATGGACGACGCTGCCTTTGAGGAGATGGGCAGGCGGAGCAGGGCCTACTTGGAGCAAAACTATTCTGCCTCGTACTGGGCGGCGAAAATTGCAGAAAAATTGTAAGCCGGGTGCGCCGGAAGGCAGGCGTTTTGGACTCGTGTCCACACTATCTGACGGGAGAGCGATATGCTAAAAGACAAAACGGTTCTTATAACAGGTGGGACAGGCAGCTTTGGAAATGCTGTTTTGCACCGCCTCATGAAAGAGGATGTGGCGGAAATCCGTATTTTTTCAAGAGATGAGAAAAAGCAGGACGACATGCGCCGCCTCTATAAAAATTCAAAATTGCGGTTTTATGTCGGGGATGTCCGCTCAAGTGAATCAATAATGGGTGCCATGCAGGGGGTTGACTATGTGTTTAGCGCAGCAGCTCTAAAACAGGTGCCCTCATGTGAATTTTTTCCCATGGAAGCCGTGCGGACAAATGTTGAAGGGACTTACAACACGCTCAAGGCTGCGGCGCTCTGCGGAGTGGAAAATGTAATCTGCCTCTCCACCGACAAGGCGGTTTATCCCATTAATGCCATGGGAATGTCCAAGGCGATGATGGAGAAAATTATGATTGCGGAGAGCAGAAACAGCGGCACGGTTATGTGCGGCACCCGGTACGGCAATGTGATGTGTTCCCGCGGAAGTGTTATCCCGCTGTTTATTGAGCAAATTAAAAAAGGCCAGCCCCTGACAGTGACCGACCCGGGGATGACCCGATTTCTTATGAGCTTAGAAGACTCTGTGGACTTGGTGGTATACGCATTTAACAATGCAAGGCCGGGCGATATTTTTGTGCAGAAGTCGCCTGCTGGCACAATCGGGGATTTGGCGAAGGCTCTTGTTGAGCTTTTTGACGCAGATGTGCCGGTTGATGTCATAGGTACCCGCCACGGCGAGAAGCGCTATGAGAGCCTTCTTACACGCGAGGAGATGGCAGTTGCTCAGGACATGGGCAACTACTACCGCATCCCCGCTGATGTGCGCAGCATGGATTACAGCTTGTATTACGAAGAGGGCAAACAAACCATACCCGAAGAAGAGTATAACTCCGAAAACACGGTGAGGCTGGATGTGGAGGGCATTAAAGCGCTGCTTCTAAAACTTCCTGAAATCAAGGCTGAATTAGCATAGCCCCTTGTGCCTTAAAATTACCGAGAGGAATGATCATTAGCGTGAACATACTTATAACAGGCGCAAGCGGGTTTATAGGCAAAAATCTAAAGGCAAACCTCTGTTCGCGCGGTGAGGATAATTTGCTTTGTTTTGACCTGCCACAGACGGAAGAGGATTTGCAGGAGCTGGTGCGCAGGGCGGATCTTGTTTTTCATCTGGCAGGTGTAAACAGGCCGGAGAATGAATCCGAATTTCAGACAGGAAATACAGCTCTTACGGAGAGCCTGGTTGAAATGCTGGAGCGGGAGAACAGGTGTATTCCTGTTGTACTTCCCTCATCGGTGCAGGCGGAACTTGATAATCCATACGGCAGGAGCAAAAAAGCCGCAGAGGACATAGTGTTTGAGTATGGCTGCCGCACCGGCGCGCCGGTCTATGTATACCGGCTTTCAGGAGTGTTTGGGAAGTGGTGCAGGCCGGACTATAACAGCGTCGTGGCTACCTTCTGCCACAATGCCGCGCGGGGTATTGCGCTGCGGATTGATAACACTGAAACTATGCTTACACTTCTGTATATAGATGACCTTTTAAGCGAGTTTAACAAAATCCTTGAAGGCAAAGTAACTTCGCAAGAAGGCTCTCTGTTGAAAATTTCACAAACATATAAGATTACGCTGGGAGAACTGGCGGAGAAAATAAATAGTTTTGCTAAGTCGCGAAGCTCCTTTACTCTGCAACACGACATGAATGAGCCGCTAAACAGAAAACTGTATGCCACATTTATCTCATATGCAGACCCTTATGACCTTGCGGTTTTGGCGGATATGAAAACTGACGGGCGCGGCCATTTCTCAGAACTTATCAGATCGCCGCACTTCGGCCAAATTAGCGTATCCACTACAAAGCCGGGCATTACAAGAGGTAACCACTGGCACGATACTAAGGTTGAAAAGTTTGTTGTGGTTCAAGGCGAGGCACTAATACGCCTTAGGAAAATAGGCAGCTCGGAGATAATTCGGTATAGTGTTTCCGGCGGTGAAATTCAGGTTGTGGACATTCCACCGGGTTATACGCACAGTATTCAAAACACAGGTGAAATAGATGTTATAACTATATTTTGGGCAGGAGAAATTTTTGACCCCGGTAATCCGGACACAATATTTGAGGCGGTGGAAGTTTGAATAAATTAAAACTTATTACAATACTAGGCACGAGGCCGGAGATTATAAGGCTCAGCGCCTGTATAAAGGCTTTTGACAAGTATTTTGAGCATATCCTGGTACACACCGGCCAGAACTGGGATTATGCGCTCAATCAGGTGTTTTTTGACGGCCTGAATTTGCGCAAACCCGATTATTTCCTTGACTGTGCCGGGGGGCATCTGGGAGAAACCCTCGGAAATATAATGGAAAAATCATATGAGGTTCTTGTCAAAGAAAAGCCGGATGCCCTGATTATTTTGGGTGACACCAACTCGTCACTTTCTGCCATATGCGCAAAGCGGCTAAAAATTCCGATTTTTCACATGGAAGCGGGGAACCGCTGCTGGGACTGGAATGTTCCTGAGATGATTAACCGCAAAATCGTGGATCACATCTCAGACATTAACCTTCCCTACACAGAAAATTCAAGACGCTACCTGCTTGATGAAGGAGTGGATGGCAAAACTATTTTTGTAACAGGCTCGCCTATGGCGGAGGTGCTTGAGCAGTCGAGAGCTCTGATTGAAGAAAGTGATATTTTGGCTCAGCTTGAGCTTGAGGCGGGGAAATATATCCTGGTTTCCGCACACAGGGAGGAAAACATTGACCATGAGGAAAACTTCACATCCCTCATGAGCGGGCTAAATTATGTGGCAGGCGTTTATAATGTACCTGTTGTTTACTCCGCGCACCCGCGCTCTAAGAAGTATATAAAGGAGCGCAGATTTGAGTTTCACCCACTCATCAGAATCCTTGAGCCCTTTGGGTTTCACGACTATGTGAAGTTGCAATCCTCGGCCATGTGCGTGTTGTCGGACAGCGGAACCCTCTCGGAAGAAAGTGCCATGCTGGGCTTTCCGGGGGTGCTAATCCGCACGTCAACAGAGCGCCCTGAAGCTCTTGACGGAGGCAATGTTGTAATAGGAGGCATAAGCGGGGAGAGCATAGCGCAGGCGGCGGAGATAGCTATCAAAATGAAAGAAAACGGCGAAATGGGGACTTTGCCCGCAGACTATACCGATGTGAATGTTTCAACTAAAGTTGTAAAAATTATCCAGAGTTATACGCATATAATAAACAAGAATGTGTGGATGAAGTGAGAGTATTATTTCTGACAAATATCCCTGCGCCCTACCGTGTAAGTTTTTTTAATGAGCTCTCTAAGCTATGTGAACTAACAGTTATTTACGAGGGCGAGAGGTCTACAGAGCGAAGCGGAAACTGGACTGAGCAGGCGGATAGCGGTTATAGGCAGGTGTTTTTGCCAGGGCTGCGCATAAGAGCCGATGCACGTTTTTGCCCGGGTGTCCTAAAGTACATAAAGCGGGGGTTTGACATAGTTGTTGTGGGAGGGTATGCGACACCCACTGCCATGCTGGCGATTTTGGCGCTTAACTGTAGGAAAATACCATTTTATCTAAATGCAGATGGAGGCTTTATTAATAGGCAGGAGTCAAGCCTTAAATATAAAATCAAGCACTTCTTCATATCAAAAGCCAGCTTTTGGCTCTCAACAGGCCTGCTGACGAGCAAATATTTTGAATATTATGGGGCGTGCCCAGACAAGATTTTCACATATCCATTTACCTCGGTTAAGCAGGCAGATGTTCCAAAGGAAATCTCCAGTGGTGAGAAGCGGGAAACTAGGGAGCGGCTGGGTATCAGTTGCGGGACGCTAATACTGTCGGTTGGGCAATTTATTCCCAGAAAAGGATATTTGGAGTTTTTGAAAACTTGGGTATCTGAGGATAGGGCTGATATGGGGCTTGTTCTGATTGGCGGAGGCATTGAGGAAAGAAAGTACAGGGATATTGCACAGGGGCACGGGAATATATGGGTACTGCCGTTTAAGAAAAAAGAAGAACTTGCAGAGTATTATAAGGCGGCGGATGCTTTTGTGCTGCCTACAAATGAGGACGTGTGGGGTCTTGTAATTAACGAGGCTATGGCTTATAGATTGCCTGTTTTCTCGACTGAAAAGTGTATCGCCGCCATGACAATGAAAGGACCAGGCGTGAATGTATTCCCGCCTGGAGATAATGCAGCTATAATAAATGCGCTGAAAGCTGAAAAGGCCTTGCCGCCGCAAGGTGAAACCATTGAAGGCATGGTGCGGCGGCACATGGAAATTTTTATGGGGCAGGAGTGACAAATGAAAATCTTGCAGATAAATTCCGTTTGCGGCTTTGGAAGTACCGGCCGGATTGTGGCGGATTTGCATAGCGCAGCCACTGCGCAAAATGATAGTTGCAAAGTAGGTTTTGGCCGTGGCGGAGAAATGGGTATCCCCGGTGCGGATGCAATGAAAATCGGAAGCAGCCTAGATGTTAATTTCCACGGGCTGATGTCAAGAATTACCGACAAGACAGGCTTTTACTCAAAAAGGGCGACAAGGGAATTTATAAGCCGCGTGAGTGTGTACGATCCGGATGTTATTCACCTGCACAACATCCACGGCTATTACATCAACATCGGATTGCTGTTTGATTATCTCATCAAGGCAAATAAGCGTATAATTTGGACGCTGCACGACTGCTGGGCATTTACGGGGCACTGCGCTTATTTCGATTACTGCGGCTGCGTTAAATGGAAGTCGGGGTGCAGCGGGTGTGTGCAGAAATCCGCATACCCCAAAAGCCTGCTCTGTGATAACTCGGAGCTTAACTTCAAAAGAAAAAAAGCTCTTTTTACAGCGGTTTTAGACATGGTGGTTATTACTCCCTCAAACTGGCTGGCGGGGCTTGTAAAGGAGTCTTTTCTAAGCGCCTACCCCCTCCAGGTTATAAATAATGGGGTTGACCTTGAGGTTTTTAAGAGGTCGGAGAGCGATTTTAGAAAAAAACATGGGCTTGAAAACTCTTTTACCGTATTGGGTGTGGCAAGCATCTGGAATGAAAGAAAAGGCCTGGATTGCTTTATAAAGCTGGCAAAAAGTTTAGAAGGCAATAAAGATTTCAAGATTGTGCTAGTGGGGCTAAGTGAGAAAATGCTAAGCGGGCTACCTGAAAATATTATCGGGATTGCAAGAACCGATAGCGCATCGGAGCTCGCAGAAATTTATAGCATGGCCGATATTTTCGTAAACCCCACCTTGGAGGATAACTTCCCGACTACGAATCTAGAAGCACTGGCTTGCGAAACCCCT